>NZ_DALYOQ010000079.1:0-15350 GCF_031974595.1 Pantoea sp. CTOTU46764
AATGGATTCCCGGCAGTGGCGTGGCCTGAGATTAAATAGTGTGGTGGTCGCCATCAATGGCGACCAACAAACTAATAATATGTCGCCTCGATATTGCCATACTGCTTATCCACCACCTCGCCCGCTGCGTCGGTGGTAATAATGTCGCAATAATAGGGAACATCGTTTTTATATTTGCAGACATTGCTGACGGTTTTAATCTGGTTATTACGTTTTACCGTGGTGACCACGTCGGAAATCTTTTTCTTATCTTCTGCACGCACTGCAGTAGCACGGGACACTTCCGTTCCGGCCTGAGTAATACTCAATACCGCCATTTCACCCGCGCTGTTATAGGCGAGATGAAACGCTGCATCTGAAGCGGGCGATGAGATTTGTTCCACCAAGCCCTGTTTGTTATAGGCAATATCCACGGTCATGCTCGGCGTGACTTTCTTCACCATGGCGCAGTTTTTATCCAGCGTCACCACTACGTCCTGACCATTCTCGCTGCCTTTTAATGTGTTGCCGTCGCGCGCAACCTCAATCACTTCGCCCTCTTTGCCCACCGATTTAACATGCGTTGGACAGCCGTTATGATCGAAATCGACATTCACTTCAAAGATTTGCTGGCCGTCGGCGGTGAACAGCGTTTGATGGGTATTTTTGACTTTTCCGGGTAGCGCTTCGAATTGATAAAGATAGGCAAAGTTTTTCATTTGCGAATAATAGGTCGCGTCATCCTTGTCACATCCTGCAAGCAGAATGATGGCGACTAAAAACAGCAGGGTTTTCTTCACGTGAGAATCCTCTTCTCATAATAAGGCAGCGCGTTGGGCGGTGTATTCACTGTGATGCAGCGACCGTTCCGCCTGAGATAAAACCATCACCGCGCTGAACTATACTTGAAAGAAACCCGAAAAAACTACACCTGCATACTCATAATATCGGTGTAAGCCGACACCAGTTTGTTTCGCACCTGCACACCCATCTGCATGGAAATAGAGGATTTTTGCAGATCGACCATCACATCGTTTAACTGGATGCCCGGTTTACCCATTTCAAAATCCTGCGCCTGAGCGCGCGCCGTTGTCTGAGTTTCACTGATCTTGTCGAGTGCTGCTTTCATGGTGGCACTAAAATCGACCTGATTGGTGGATTCCGCCTGCTTACCGCTGGCCTGCAGAGACGTCATCTGCAGCTGCTGCAGCACACCCTCAATCGCCTGAATTGACATTGCCTGACCCCTAATGAAGACGTGATTAAATTTTCACGATGAGAAAGTTAACACACTGTCAATAGGACAAAGGCGCTAAATGACCGCAAAAAACCCGGCTTATCCACCCATCGATGAGACCCGAATCATCAAATAATGCCTGCCAATAAGTGGAATTTAATTTTTCTCCTCTCCCGGTTTTAGGGGAGAAGTCTTCAGGGAGTACGTTTTGTCACCACAACACCTCACCCGATCAATAATGTCAGGCAGGAATCGGTCATGAATGCGAGTGCAGCCGCTACACAGGATACAGCTAAGAAAGGCTTCAATGACCTTCTCGCCCGCCTGCGCGCCAATCCGCGTATTCCCTTAATTATCGCCGCTGCTGCGGTTATCGCAGTGGTGTTTGCGTTGGTGCTGTGGGCAAAGGCGCCAGATTATCGCGTGCTTTATAACAATCTCTCCGATGAGGATGGTGGCGCGATTGTCACGCAGCTGACGCAAATGAACATCCCTTACCAGTTCGCTGATAACGGTGGAGCACTGATGGTGCCCGCCGATAAAGTGCATGAGCTGCGTCTGCGTCTGGCACAACAAGGCTTGCCGAAAGGCGGCAACGTTGGCTTTGAACTGATGGACAAAGAGAAGTTCGGTATCAGCCAGTTCAGCGAGCAGATCAATTATCAGCGTGCGCTGGAAGGTGAACTGTCGCGCACCATCGAAACGCTCGGTCCGGTGAAGAGCGTGCGCGTGCATCTGGCAATGCCAAAACCAACCTTGTTCGTGCGTGAGCAGAAAGCCCCTTCCGCTTCGGTCACGCTGAATCTGCAACCTGGCCGCGCGTTAGATGAAGGTCAGATTCAGGCCATTCAGCATATGGTCTCCAGCAGTGTGGCCGGTCTACCGCCGGGCAACGTTACCGTTGTCGATCAGGCTGGTCGTCTGTTGACCCGCTCCGATAGCGAAGGTCGCGACCTGAATGATGCGCAACTGAAATATGCCTCTGAAGTGGAAGCGCGCTTCCAGCAGCGCATCGAAGCAATCCTCAACCCGATTGTTGGCCAGGGTAATGTGCACGCGCAGGTGACGGCGCAGATCAACTTTGACCGCAGCGAGCAGACCGACGAGAAATATCAGCCGAACGCCAATCCAAACAATACCGCCGTGCGTTCACGCCAGACCAGCAACTCCGAACAGAATGGCAGCGCCTATCCGGGTGGCGTACCGGGTGCATTGTCGAATCAGCCTGCGCCAGCCAACACCGCTCCAGTGGCCAATCCACCGGCCAATAACAACAATAATGCCAACGGTCAGAACGCGAACGCGCAAAACGCCAATGCGCAGAATAATGGCAGCACCACCAGCACCGCCCAATCTTCTGGCCCAAGCAGTTCAACGCGCAACGACACGGTGAACTACGAGCTGGATCGCACCATTCGTCATACCAAGCTGAACGTCGGCGATGTGCAGCGCCTGTCGGTTGCCGTGGTGGTGAACTACCGCGACGACGGCAAAGGCAAAGCGGTGGCGCTTAACGAGCAGCAGATCAAGCAGATTGAAGATTTAACCCGTGAAGCTATGGGCTATTCACAAACCCGTGGCGACAGCGTCAACGTGGTGAACTCACAGTTCAACATGACCGAGCCAAGCGGTGGCGACCTGCCATTCTGGCAGCAGCAATCGTTCTTCGATCAGCTGATGACTGCCGGTCGCTGGCTGCTGGTGGCGTTGGTTGGCTTCATCCTCTATCGCAAGCTGGTTCGTCCACAGCTGATGCGTAAGAAAGCGCAGGAACAAGCAGCCGCGGAAGCGCTGGCAGCCCGCTCTGCCGCAAGGGAAGAAGAAGAAGCCTTTAACGTTCAGCTCAGTAAAGACGAGCTGGATCAGGAGCGTAAATCTACTAACCGCATGAGCGCCGAAGTGATGAGCCAGCGCATCCGCGACATGTCTGAAAACGATCCGCGCGTCGTTGCGCTGGTTATCCGCGAATGGATGAGTAAAGAACTATGAGTCTGACCGGTACAGAAAAAAGCGCCATTCTGATGATGACCATCGGCGAAGAGCGCGCGGCGGAGGTGTTCAAACACCTTAACCAGCGTGAAGTTCAGCACCTGAGTGGCGCCATGGCCAATATGCGCCAGGTTTCACACAAACAGCTGACCGAAGTGCTGCGCGAGTTCGAAGCCGATGCCGAACAGTTTGCGGCGCTGAGCCTCAACTCCAACGATTATCTGCGTTCGGTGCTGATCAAAGCGTTGGGCGAGGAGCGAGCTTCAAGCCTGCTGGAAGATATTCTCGAGAAAAACGAGACCACCAGCGGCATGGAAACGCTCAACTTTATGGAGCCACAGGCGGCCGCCGACCTTATTCGCGACGAGCATCCGCAGATTATCGCCACCATCCTTGTCCACCTCAAACGTGGCCAGGCGGCGGATATTCTGGCGCTGTTCGACGAGCGTCTGCGTCACGATGTGATGCTGCGTATCGCCACCTTTGGTGGTGTGCAGCCAGCCGCGCTGGCCGAACTGACCGAAGTACTGAATGGCCTGCTCGACGGCACCAACCTCAAGCGCGCGAAGATGGGCGGCGTGAGAACGGCAGCAGAAATTATCAACCTGATGAAAACCCAGCAGGAAGAAGCGGTTATCGAAGCAGTACGCGACTTCGATGGCGAGCTGGCACAGAAGATCATCGACGAGATGTTCCTGTTCGAAAACCTGGTGGAAGTGGACGACCGCAGCATCCAGCGCCTGTTGCAGGAAGTGGAATCCGAGCAGTTGCTGGTGGCATTGAAAGGTGCCGAGCAGCCGCTGCGCGAGAAGTTCCTCAAAAACATGTCCGCCCGTGCAGCCGATATCCTGCGCGACGATCTGGCCAACCGGGGTCCGGTCCGTATGTCGGCGGTGGAGAACGAACAGAAGGCGATTCTTCTGGTGGTGCGCCGCTTAGCAGAATCCGGCGAGATGGTCATTGGTGGTGGCGAGGAAACCTATGTCTGATGCCTTTTCCGCCCGCGCGTGGCAGCGCTGGCAGCCTGATGATTTAGGCAGCCCGTTCGGCGCCGAACCGGAGCCTCAGCTTGAGGAGCCGGAGATCGATGTTGAACTGAGCGCCGAAGCGGAACAGCAGCAGCAGCTGGAACGCATGCAGCAGCAGATGCGTAAAGATGCGCAGACGCAGGGCTACAGCGAAGGCTATCAGAAAGGTTTCGCCGAAGCGCAACAGAACGGTTATGACGCCGGTTTCCAGCAAGGCTTAGCCGATGCGCAGCAGCAGCAAGCGCCGCTGCAGGCACGCATGCAGCAGCTGGTGACCGAGTTCCATCACACGCTGGAAGCGCTCGACAGCGTAATCGCTTCTCGTTTGATGCAGCTGGCACTGGAAGCTGCACGCACGGTGATTGGCCAGGCCACGCAGGTGGACGGCACCGCCCTGCTGCGTCAAATCCAGCAGTTGATTCAGCAGGAACCGATGTTCAGCGGCAAACCGCAGCTGCGCGTCCATCCTGACGATTTACAGCGCATCGAGCAGACGCTCGGTCCTACGCTGGATCTCCACGGCTGGCGCTTGCTGGCCGACAGCACGCTGCATCCTGGCGGCTGTAAGCTTAGCGCCGAAGATGGCGACCTTGATGCGAGCGTGGCAACACGCTGGCAGGAATTGTGCCGCCTGGCCGCTCCGGGGACACTGTAATGACCTCCTCACGCCTTTCACGCTGGCTCGGCGCGCTTGACGCCTTCGAAGAGCGTATTTCACAGGTGCAAACCGTGCGTCGCTACGGCCGCCTGACGCGCGCCACCGGTTTGGTGCTGGAGGCCACCGGCCTGCAACTGCCGCTCGGCGCAACCTGCATTATTGAACGTACCGATGGCAGCAAGATCACTGAAGTGGAGAGTGAAGTGGTCGGCTTCAACGGCCAGAAACTGTTAATGATGCCGCTGGAAGAAGTGGACGGCATTTTGCCGGGTGCGCGCGTTTATGCACGCGTCAGTGGCGACAGCGGGCACAGTGGCAAGCAGATGCTGCTGGGCCCGGAACTATTGGGTCGCGTCCTCGACGGCAGCGGCAAACCGCTGGATGGTTTGCCGGCGCCGGAAACCGGCTATCGCGCCCCGCTGATCACCGCACCGTTTAACCCGCTGCAACGTACGCCGATTGAAGATGTGCTGGATACCGGCGTGCGCGCCATCAACGCCCTGCTCACCGTGGGTCGCGGTCAACGTATGGGCCTGTTCGCGGGTTCCGGCGTCGGTAAAAGCGTGCTGCTCGGCATGATGGCGCGTTACACCAAAGCCGATGTGATCGTGGTGGGTTTAATTGGTGAACGTGGTCGTGAAGTTAAAGAGTTCATTGAAAACATTCTCGGTGCCGAAGGCCGCGCGCGTTCGGTAGTGATCGCCGCACCCGCAGACGTCTCGCCGCTATTACGAATGCAGGGTGCTGCGTATGCCACGCGTATCGCCGAAGATTTCCGCGATCGCGGCCAGCACGTGCTGCTGATTATGGATTCCCTCACCCGCTACGCCATGGCGCAACGTGAAATCGCGCTGGCCATCGGTGAGCCGCCAGCGACCAAAGGTTATCCGCCTTCGGTGTTCGCCAAACTGCCCGCGCTGGTGGAACGCGCCGGTAATGGTACGCACGGCGGCGGTTCGATCACCGCGTTTTATACCGTGTTGACGGAAGGCGACGATCAGCAAGACCCGATTGCCGACTCGGCGCGTGCGATTCTCGACGGCCACATTGTGCTGTCGCGTCGTCTGGCAGAAGCCGGTCACTATCCGGCGATTGATATTGAAGCGTCGATCAGCCGCGCCATGACCTCATTAATTGATGAGACGCACTACGCGCGCGTGCGCCAGTTCAAACAGTTGCTCTCCAGCTTCCAGCGTAACCGCGATCTGGTGAGTGTGGGTGCGTATGCCGCAGGCAGCGATCCGATGCTGGACCGCGCCATCAAGCTCTATCCCGAGATGGAAGCTTTCCTGCATCAGGGCATTTTCGAACGCAGCGACTACGACGATGCCTGTTTGCATCTGCAGGCGATGTTCGGTTAACGCCAAACGAGGTTAAGTCATGAAAACGGCCAGTGCGATCAACAAGCTGCGCGATATGGCGGAGCAGGAACTGGAGAGTGCGGTGATTCACCTCGGCGATATGCGTCGTGGTGTGCAGCAGGCCGACGAACAACTCAGCATGCTGCTGGATTATCAGGATGAGTACCGCAACAAGCTCAATCAGGATATGTCCGGCGGCATCGCCAGCACGCGCTGGACCAATTATCACCAGTTTATTCAGACGCTGGAAAAAGCCATCGAACAGCATCGCCAACAGCTTTCCCAGTGGAATCAGCGCCTTGATACCGCGCTGAGCAACTGGCGTGAAAAGCATAAGCGACTCAATGCTTATCAAACGCTGATTACGCGCGCTGAGGAAAACGCATTACGACAAGAAAACCGTCTCGATCAGAAACGGATGGATGAATTTGCCCAACGGGCCGCATTGAGGAAAGGCGAATGATTACGCTGCCAACAGTTGCTACGCAAACCTCGGTTTTGGGAGACGCTGACAGTTCAGTTTCCTCCGATCTTTTGCAGGGCACAGATAACCTGCCACAGGGATTTATTACTGAACTCGGCAACCGCTTGCTGACGCTGGTAAAGCAACAAGCTATTAACACGCAATCGACTGATCTGACAGCAGAAGTTGATGAAAAAGACGCCAGTAAAGCCTCGTTAAGCGCGTTATTACAGGCGCTAGAGAAACCAGATGCGTTAAACGCACTTTTACAGCCGGAAAACATTAAAGCCACGCTGAAATCAGCCGATGATAAAGACAAGAGTGAGGCAAGTTCGTTAACTGCCAGCGACTTACAGAATGTGCAGGCGTTATTCGCCATGTTGCCGGTAGCGGTTGAGAACCGCACCAGCACAGCCATGGTAAGCAGCACGGGCGAAGGCAAAACTGACACTCGCGCTTCGCTTAATGCAGCATTGTTAAGCGGTTCGCTGGCCGGTGCAGTAAAGGAAGAGCAAGCGCAGCCGGATGGTGCACAGAATAAATCCAGCGATGCTGGAACGCGCTTAACGCAAACGGCTGCCAACACGCAGATCAGCAGCAGCGTCACCACCACCGCCAGTACCAGCAGCGGCTTGACGCTGGATGAGAGTTTTAAGCAGGTGCTGAATGCGCTGAGTAAGCCGGAAGAGCGCACCGCCGCACAGAACAGTGATGACCAGGTAGCGCCATTAACCAACGCACCCCTGAGCGCCACCAGTTCGCTGGTGAGCAGCACCGCCTCGACCAGCACCACGCCGTCGACGCCCATGCTGAATGCGCAGCTCGGCAGCAGCGAGTGGCAGCAGGCGCTGAGTCAGCAGATTGTGATGTTTAGCCGCAACGGGCAGCAGAACGCCGAATTGCGTTTACATCCGCAGGATCTGGGCGCTATCCAGATCAGCCTGACCCTCGATAAGGATCAGGCACAGTTAAGTATGGTTTCCAGCCACAGCCAAGTGAGGGCCGCGCTGGAAGCGGCTCTCCCTCAGCTGCGTACAGCGCTGGCGGAGAGCGGAATAAACCTGGGACAGAGTAACGTCAGCAGCGACGCCTTCGCACAGGGCCAGAGTTATCAGGGCCAGCAGGAAGGACGTCGTGACGGACAGCACGGCAGCTTTACCCTCTCCCAGGACAGTGACAACGAGATAACGCCTATTGCCGTCCCGGCAGCCCTTCAAGCGCGCGCGGCCGGTAACGGCGCTGTCGATATCTTTGCCTGACAGCCGCTAAACGCTGAAGGTAAGCGTAAAACCCGCGTCTTTTCTTCCCATTGTTTGACTTAAGACGCGGGATAATCTGTCCAGGTAAGCCGAGAGGCTTGCCCATAATTCACAGGAAGTAACTGCAAGATGTCTGATAACGCGAAAGCTAAAGGCCGCAAACGTTCACTACTACTACCGGTGTTACTGATTGTAACGCTGGCCGCTTGCAGCGTGGCAGGCTATGCAGTCTGGCGAATGATGAATAAACACGAAGGCAGCCAACCGGACGCGGCGAAAGTCGAGCCACCGGCTGCTCCCGTATTTTTTGCAATGGATACGTTTACAGTAAACCTGGTCAATCCTGACAACGATCCCGACCGTGTGCTGTACGTGGGTTTCACCCTGCGTCTGCCCGATGAGGATACCCGTCGTCGGTTGAACGATTACCTGCCGGAAGTGCGCAGCCGTCTGCTGTTACTGCTTTCACGTCAAAGCGCGACGGCACTGGCAACAGAGCAAGGCAAACAGGCCCTGGTTGAGCAGATCAAACAGGCACTGGCGCCGCCGCTGGTAAAAGGTCAACCGGCTCAGGTTGTCAATGACGTGCTGTTTACCGCCTTCATTTTGAGGTGATTTAATGGGCGATAGCATTCTCTCCCAGGCTGAGATTGACGCGCTGCTTAATGGCGACAGTGACAGCGCGGAAGTAGAGAACAGTTCCAAAGGGACCGATGGCGACATCCGTCCCTATGATCCCAATACTCAGCGCCGCGTCGTACGTGAGCGTCTGCAGGCGCTGGAGATCATCAACGAGCGCTTTGCCCGTCATTTCCGTATGGCGCTGTTTAACCTGCTGCGCCGTAGCCCCGATATTAGTGTGGGTGCGATCAAAATTCAGCCGTACCACGAGTTCGCCCGCAACCTGCCGGTGCCAACCAACCTGAACCTGATCCACCTGAAGCCGCTGCGCGGCACGGCGCTGGTGGTGTTTTCACCGAGCCTGGTATTTATTGCTGTCGATAACCTGTTTGGCGGCGACGGTCGTTTTCCGACCAAAGTTGAAGGCCGTGAATTTACCCATACCGAACAGCGCGTAATTCGCCGCATGTTGAAGCTGGCGCTGGATGGTTATAGCGACGCATGGAAAGCGATTTATCCGCTGGAAGTCGAGTATGTGCGTTCTGAGATGCAGGTGAAATTCACCAACATCACCACTTCACCGAACGACATCGTGGTTAACACGCCGTTCCAGGTGGAGATTGGTAACCTGGTCGGTGAATTCAATATCTGTATTCCGTTTTCAATGATTGAGCCGCTGCGCGAGCTGCTGGTCAATCCGCCACTTGAAAACTCACGTCGTGAAGATAATCACTGGCGCGACAATCTGGTGAAACAGGTGCAGCACTCGGAGCTGGAGCTGATTGCCCACTTCGCCGAAACATCGCTGCGCCTGTCACGTATTTTGCAGCTGAAACCTGGTGACGTCCTGCCCATTGAGAAGCCGGACCGCATCATTGCTCACGTCGATGGCGTGCCGGTGCTGACTAGCCAATACGGCACCATCAATGGCCAGTATGCCCTGCGTGTAGAACATTTGATTAACCCGATTTTGAATTCGCTGAACGAGGAACAGCCCGATGAGTGACAGCAAGAAACCGTCCGACGACGACATCTCCGCGGACGATCTGTGGGCTGCAGCTATGAACGAACAAACCACCACCAGCGCGCCAGATCCGACTGAAAATGTCTTCAAATCGCTGGAGAATCCTGGCATCAGCGGTTCGCTGCAGGATATCGATCTGATCATGGATATTCCGGTCAAACTGACCGTGGAACTGGGTCGCACCAAAATGACCATCAAAGAGCTGCTGCGCTTGACGCAGGGTTCAGTGGTGGCGCTGGATGGCCTGGCCGGTGAACCGCTGGATATTCTGATTAATGGCTATCTGATCGCACAGGGTGAAGTGGTGGTGGTGAACGACAAATATGGCGTGCGCATCACCGACATCATTACCCCGTCTGAACGTATGCGTCGTCTGAGCCGTTAAGCATGTTAAAGCACACGCAAGCGGAACAACCGGTAGCGAGCCAGCCGGTGGTCTCTACCGGTTCGGTGATTGGCCAGGTCAGCAGCGTGCTGGCGGTGATTGTTCTGCTGATTCTCGGCTGCGGCTGGCTGGCGAAACGTCTTGGCTTTGCGCCGAAAACGGTGACCGGCCAGGCGCTGAAAGTCAGCGCCACCGTGCAGGTGGGTCAGCGCGAGCGTGTGGTGATTGTCGATACCGCCGATGCGCGTCTGGTGTTGGGCGTCACCGCCCAACAGATTACGCATTTGCACTCGTTACCGCCGCTGCCGCCGGAAGAACTGGCGAATAGCAGCGCTACCCCGCAGGATTTTCGCCAGCTGTTCCAGAATCTGGTTAAACGTCCCGGAAAACCCCAATGATGCGTCGATTCCTTGCTCTTCTACCGCTGCTGTTGCTGGCACCGGTTGCCCATGCGCAGCTGCCAGGTTTAATCAGCCAGCCGCTGGCCAATGGCGGCCAGAGCTGGTCGCTGCCGGTGCAGACGCTGGTTTTCATCACCTCGCTGACCTTTATTCCGGCCGTACTGCTGATGATGACCAGCTTTACACGCATCATCATTGTGTTTGGCTTACTGCGTAACGCCCTCGGCACGCCATCTGCGCCGCCTAACCAGGTGCTGCTCGGCCTGGCGCTGTTTCTGACCTTCTTTATTATGGCGCCGACCTTCGACAAAATTTATTCCGACGCCTATCTGCCGTTCAGCCAGGACAAAATCAGCATGGCGGACGCGATTGATAAAGGTGCACAGCCGCTGCGTGAATTTATGCTGCGCCAAACGCGCGAAGCCGATTTAGCGCTGTTTGCGCGTCTGGCCAACACCGCGCCGATTCAGGGTCCGGAAGCGGTACCGATGCGCATTCTGCTGCCGGCGTATGTCACCAGCGAACTGAAAACCGCCTTCCAGATTGGTTTCACCGTGTTTATCCCCTTCCTGATCATCGACCTGGTAGTCGCCAGCGTGCTGATGGCGCTGGGGATGATGATGGTGCCGCCGGCGACTATTTCCCTGCCGTTCAAGCTGATGCTGTTCGTGCTGGTGGATGGCTGGCAGCTGCTAGTGGGTTCACTGGCGCAAAGTTTCTACTCGTAACCCGACATTTCCCGAGGAGTGCAACATGACACCTGAATCAGTAATGGTTATGGGCCAGGAAGCAATGCGCGTCGCGCTGCTGATGGCCGCGCCGATGTTGCTGGTGGCGTTGATCAGCGGTTTGATCATCAGCGTGCTGCAAGCCGCGACCCAGATTAACGAACAAACGCTCTCCTTTATCCCGAAGATTCTAGCCGTTGCCGCTACCGCAGTGATCGCCGGTCCGTGGATGCTGAATCTGATGCTGGATTACATTCGCACGCTGTTTAGCAATCTGCCGTACATCATTGGCTAATGATTAACCTCGACAGCAGCCAGCTGATCCATTGGGTCGCACAATTCTTCTGGCCGATGGTGCGTTTGCTGGCGCTGTTTGCCAGCGCGCCGGTGCTAAGCGAAAAATCGATTCCCAAGCGCGTTAAGATTGGCCTCGCGGTATTAACCACCTGGATCATCCTGCCGGTGCTGCCGCCGGTGGAAGCCACATTATTTACGCCCGCCGGATTTTGGTTACTGCTGCAACAGTTGCTGATTGGCGTAAGCATCGGCCTGACCATGCAGTTCGCCTTTGCCGCAGTGCGCATGGCGGGTGAAGTGATTGGTTTGCAGATGGGTTTGTCCTTCGCCACTTTCTTCGATCCGGGCAGCCGCCTGAACATGCCGGTGCTGGCACGTTTTCTCGATATGCTGGCGATGCTGCTGTTTCTTACCTTCAACGGGCATCTGTGGCTGATTTCGCTGTTGGTGGACAGTTTTCACACCTTGCCGATCAGCGATCAGCCGCTTAACGCCAATGCCTTTATGGCGTTGGTGAAATCCGCCGGATTAATTTTCCTTAATGGCATGATGTTAGCGCTGCCCTTAATAGTTCTACTCCTCACGCTAAACATGGCACTAGGTTTGTTAAACCGTGTTTCACCTCAGCTCTCAATTTTCGCGGTCGGCTTCCCGATTACCTTAACGGTGGGCATCCTCAGCGTTGGGTTGATGATGCCGCTGCTTGCTCCCTTCTGCGAACATCTGTTCAGCGAAGTCTTTGATTTACTCGCCCAGTTTGTGTCAGAACTTTCCCGCGGCAGTTGATTAACTATTCTATAGATGTTCTTAAGTAATACTTAAGCAACCAAAAACTGTCTGTGCATTTTCTGAACCATATTTCTCAGAAATCAACTGAGGAAATTCTGATAAATGCGCATTTTTGGTGAAAATTATTCTTATTAAACCGCGCTTCGCGTATTTTAGTCAGACGATTCCTAAGGGGCTAAACCTTGTGAATTGGTTGATGAAATGCTCAAAGGGCTGTTTTTAAACAAAAAAAATTTCAAAGCGATTTTTCTTGTCTAAATCCCTTTTTTCCGGCATTGTCAACGCTCGCTGAAGCGTCATACTTTCGCTAAACAAATGTTTTTAAGATTTGTCCTATCAGATTTGTCTGTGATCTGCGCGATAGTGACAGGGCTCTCAAAACAGAGCGAATTAAACACTTAATGCAAATCCTCAGCTATTCCCACTATGGCTGAGATGAGAGTGACGTGGATGTACTATAAAAATAACTTCGCAGCACGGTTCAGGGAAGAGTCATGATGGCGCATGGATAACTATCGCCAATCTGCCGAGCAGAATAAAAAAGTGTCTTTGGAAATTTCTCTCGTACCGCAAACGCGTATTCATCGTTGATTTAAACGGATAACAAATTGGTGAGGGTCGCTATAATGCCAACGATTATTATGGATTCATGTAATTACACACGCCTGGGTTTGTCTGACTATATGTCTGCGAAAGGAGTTAAAAAGAAAAATATTACTCCTGTCTCTGACATCGACCAATTGCAACAAAGATGTGAGCAAATAAAGCCGGGCGTCGTGTTTATCAACGAAGAGTGCTTTATTCACGAATCTGATTCAAGCGATCGTATTCGTGCTATTATCATGCAGCATCCTGATACCTTATTCTTTATTTTCATGGCGATCTCGAATATCCATTTTGAGGAATATCTCTACGTTCGTAAGAACCTGATTATTACGTCAAAATCGATAAAAACTTCGACACTGGATTCTTTGTTAGGCACCTACCTGCAAAAGAAACTCAACGCGTCGCCACGTATTTCTGCTGGGCTCGACGTTCATCCACTGACATTAAGTCAGACTGAATCAAATATGCTGAAAATGTGGATGTCAGGTCATGACACCATTCAGATATCTGAGAACATGCAAATTAAAGCTAAAACCGTTTCGTCACACAAAGGTAATATTAAACGTAAAATTAAAACCCATAATAAGCAGGTTATTTATCATGTCGTACGTCTGACTGATAATGTCACCTCAGGGATTTATGTTAACGTGCGATAATTTCCTTCAGTGAATAAAGGGGCCAATCCAGCGATTGGCCCCTTTCTCGTTTTGCGAGTTTGATCTCACTTTCCTGCCTAATCCTTTCCCCTCGCCTGCCGATGCTTATTCTCATAACACCTACCTACATGAGAGCAAGGATATGAAAACAGCATCGATTGATGAGCAATATAAGCTCAGCATCTGGCAGAACCTGCGCCTGATGCCTTTGTTCAGTATGATCTTTGGTGGCATTCTGCTGCTTTTTGCCCTGTGCATTGGACTCGCCAGCTACTTTTTGATTCAGAGTAATAACTCCCTCAATGATGCTACGGAAGAAATTCAAATCCGCATGGGCATCTCCAACAGTTCTAACCATCTGCGCACTGCGCGACTGAATGTGCTGCAATCCGGTGCCGCCGCGCGTATTGGCGAGATGGAGGGTTATCGTGCCGATTTAGCCCGCACCGAGACGCGAATTAAACAAGCGCGCGAAGGCTTTAAACTCTATATGGATCGCAAGGCAAAAACGCCGGCGGATATTGCTCTTGATGAGCCGCTGACCGCCAGCTTCAATGCCTATATTGATAAGGGCCTCAAGCCGATGATTGAATCGGCTAAGCAAGGCAGCTTTGAAGGTATCGTGGCGCAGGAAACCGACGTCACGCGTAAGCTGGATGACGCCTATAACGCCGTGCTGTTGAAGGCGATTAAAATCCGTACCGACCGCGCCGAAGCGATTAATGCCGCAGCGGCACATCAATCACGCGTCGGCTTTATTGCGATGGCTATCGCATTTGTCGCCGCATTAGTGTTAGTGCTGTTGACCTTCGTGTTCCTGCGTCGCGTGGTGATTAACCCGCTGCGCCAATCCGTTGACCGCATCGAACGTATTGCGCAAGGCGATTTGACCGCGCCGGAGCAAGCCTATGGCCGCAGCGAGATTGGAAGCTTGCTGCATAACCTGCAACTGATGCAGGCTTCGCTGGTGCGTACCGTAGGCACGGTGCGTGAAGGTGCGGTGGCGATTTATCAGGGTTCCAGTGAGATCTCAGCTGGCAACACCGACCTCTCATCACGTACCGAAGAGCAAGCCTCGGCGCTGGAGCAAACCGCCGCCAGCATGGAGCAGCTTACTGCAACGGTGAAACAGAACGCCGAAAACGCGCATCACGCCAGTCAGCTGGCTGCTGATTCCTCTGGCAAAGCTCGCAGCGGCGGCGATCTGGTGAGCGGCGTGGTGCAAACCATGACCAACATTTCTGGCAGCTCGAAGAAGATTGCCGAGATCACCAACGTCATCAATAGCATCGCTTTCCAGACCAATATTCTGGCGCTGAATGCCGCCGTTGAAGCGGCGCGTGCCGGTGAGCAAGGCCGTGGTTTTGCCGTGGTAGCGAGCGAAGTGCGTAATCTGGCACAGCGCAGTGCGCAGGCGGCGAAAGAGATTGAAACGCTGATCGCGGAATCGGTGGGTTTGATTACCAATGGTTCACGCCAGGTCGGTGAAGCCGGTAATACCATGGGCGAGATTGTTGAAGCGGTACGGCGCGTGACGGACATTATGGCAGAGATTGCTGCCGCGTCGGATGAGCAGAGCCGTGGCATACAGCAGGTGAGCCTGGCGGTGACCGAGATGGATAACGTGACGCAGCAGAACGCCTCGCTGGTTGAGGAAGCCTCTTCAGCAGCGGCTTCGCTGGAAGATCAGGCCGGCCGATTGACGCAGGCGGTAGCGGTGTTCCGTTTGAATGATGCGCCGGTTGCGCAGGTGGCTAAAGCGGCGCAGTCCGCGTTGCGTACGCCGAATCTGGCACCGCGTCCGGCATTGGCGACGTCGGGAAATGATAACTGGGAGACGTTTTGATTTGAGGTAGTGCGCGTTGTCCC
>NZ_DALYOQ010000079.1:15360-24023 GCF_031974595.1 Pantoea sp. CTOTU46764
CCTCACCCCGGCCCTCTCCCACACGTGGGAGAGGGAGTGGATGGTGCGCCGATCTGTCCCCTCTCCCGCTGGCGGGAGAGGGTTAGGGTGAGGGAAAAATCAATCAAGCCCCTTCATACGGCTCCACAAACACGCCTTCGGCATGATCGCTTTCATTAAAGAACCAAATCCCCAGCGGGTAATCTTCCAACGCCACCAGATACATGGTGCCCTCATTGAATGCTTCCACTGCCAGCACCGTACCCACACGACGCGGGCCGCCGTCGGTTTTAACCGTAACGCGATCGTTCACCTTCATTGATTACTCTCCACAAATTGTCCTGCGACACAGTTTAACGGAAGATAATCAACACTGCCTGATCGCGATCAGCGTCGGGCGATAACCCACACCGCATGAACGATGCCTGGAATGTAGCCGCACAGCGTCAGCAGAATATTAAGCCAGAACGCTCCGCCGAACCCGACCTGCAAGAACACGCCCAGTGGCGGTACCAAAATGGCGATGACAATACGTAAAAAGTCCATATTCACTCCCTGATATCACTTAACAATCAATCGCTAAGCATAGACGCTGTTACGCACTGTGCACTTAAAGGCAGGTAAAACTCTGTCAAGACGCACTTTTTCGCTTTCTTAACGTTTCACAGAAAGACTTTTGACGCGGGCTGCTCGTACACTTCTCCTCACTGCACCAACCCCAAAGGCGCAGTCAACCTAAAAGTAACAAGGATTTTTGCCCGCGCAGCGCGGGCTTTTTTTTGCCTGCAATTTGCCCGCAACGCCCTCTTTTCAGCACCGTCTATACTGTTAACTCATCCAATCGCCTCTGGGAGGGCGCTATGACGACGGCAAAAGAGTACAGCGAGAATGTGCAGCGCGAAGTCAATATTGATGTCGAAGCGCTGCTGGAGGCGATTCAGAAGAAATCGTCGGGCGAGATACAAGAGTTTATGGCAGCCGAAAATGCCCATCGCGTTAACGTGAACGGCGAGGCGTATGGCTCTTACACTGAGTTAGCGGAAGCTTTCGAACTCGACATTCGCGACTTCGCCATCAGTGAAGTGAACCGCTGAAATCGATTTCAAAAAAATACCCGGCGGGATGGCCGGGTAAAATAAATCAGTCAATTCGTTACACCAGGGAATTCTTAACACCCGGTCAGATTACGCTTTAGTTCGATTAAGACAAGTCTCATCCCTGCATGTAAATCGAACAATTTTGTATAACCATTCATGCGAATCGCACTGCGTCCCGCGTCACGACTGGTTTCAGCTGTGCACGAAATGTGCATCGCGCGTCCCATCGCGTCTGCTGTTTAAGAATTATCCTGGATGTCGCTGGCCGGGTCGCCGGAAAAAGTGTGATCGCGATTCCGCTATTATACTGATTACTCTTCGCTTTACGGATGCCACTGGCGTAAGGAGTGTGATGATGCTGAGTCTTAACTCTTCCCTGATGATCGTTACCGATCTTGATGGCTCATTACTGGATCATCATGACTACAACTGGGATGCGGCCGGTGAATGGCTGGCGCGTCTGAAACAACATCTGATTCCGCTGGTGATTTGTTCCAGCAAAACGGCGGCAGAGATTATTCCACTGCAAAAGAAGCTGGGCATTGTTGGCGCACCCTTTATTGCTGAAAACGGTGCTAGCGTGGTGCTGGGCGGTGAACAGACGCCGCCAACCGAAACCAGCGCCAACTATCACGCGCTGTGCCAGACGCTGCATTCATTGCAGGCGCGGTTCCGCTTCAACGGCTTTCACGAATTCAGCGATGCCGAAGTGGCACGCTTTACCGGTTTAACCCTCACCGAAGCCAGCCAAAGCCGCCTGCGCGAAGCGTCGGAAGTGGTGCTGTGGCGCGATGATGAATACCGTTTGCAGGAGTTCCGTGAGGCGCTTGCCGAGCACCATCTGGCGTTAACCCAGGGCGGACGATTCTGGCATGTGATGCCCGCCGGTACCGGCAAAGGCATTGCGCTGGCGGAAATCCAGCAGCATCTTGCCGCGCAAGAAGGAGAATCGCGCATCATCATCGGCCTGGGCGATGGCCCCAACGATGTGCCGATGCTGGAGCGCGTTGATTATGCCGTGGTGATCAAAGGCTTCAGCAAAACGCCGGTAGAACTGCAACGCACCGATACCGAGAACGTTTACCACACCGCGCACGTTGGTCCGCAGGGCTGGCGTGAAGGTCTGGACTATTTTCTTGCCGAGTAACGGCCTTTAACCAGAAGGATGAGACGATGAGTGATTTTTACCAGAATGGTGTCATTACTAATTTCCATAATCTCACCCACCGCAGCGTCGAATCGCTGGAAAAGGAGATGGTGCGCTTCTCACGCAAACGCAAAATGGGGCTGATTTTGCCGTCGTTGTTTTCGGAACTGGAAGGCCCGGCACTGGATAATATTGTTAATGAACTGGCGAAAGTGCCCTATCTGGATGAGATTGTGATTGGCCTCGACCGCGCCGATCGCGACCAATTTCTCTTTGCGCGCGAGTTCTTCTCCCGCCTACCGCAGCGCCATCGCATTTTGTGGAACGACGGCCCGCGCCTGAAAGCGCTGGACGCCGAATTGGATAAAGAGGGTTTGTCACCGAGCCAACCCGGTAAAGGCCGCAATGTGTGGTTCTGTACCGGCTACACACTGGCTTCGGATCGTACCCAATGCGTGGCGCTACACGACTGCGATATTGTCACCTACGAACGCGGCATGCTGGCACGTTTGCTCTATCCGCTGGCCAATCCGTCGTTTCAGTATGAGTTCTGCAAAGGCTTTTATGCGCGCGTAGCCGATGGCAAGCTGAATGGCCGCGTTGGTCGTTTGCTGGTGGGTCCGCTGCTGCGCTCCTTGCAGAAAGTCTACGGTCACTCGGAATACCTCGATTACCTCACCAGCTTCCGCTATCCGCTCTCTGGCGAGTTTGCCATGCGCACGCACGTGCTCAACGGCATCAAGATTCCGGGCGATTGGGGATTAGAGATTGGCGTGCTGTCGGAGATTTACCGTAACTACACCACGCGCCAGACCTGTCAGGTGGAAATTGCCGATAACTACGACCACAAACATCAGCCGCTGGCCGAAGATGATGGCACCGGCGGTCTGAAGCGCATGAGTAATGACATCGTGCAGTCGCTGCTGCGTAAGCTGGCAACCATGGGCGTGCCGCTCACCAGCGATTCGTTCCGCGTATTGAAAGCAACTTACTACCGCAATGCGCTGGATATGATGGAGATCTACAACCACGAAGCCACCATGAACGGCCTCAAGTTTGATCAGCACATTGAAGAAGCGGCGGTGGAAATGTTCACTCAGGCGATTCTCGATGCCGGACAAGCCTTTATTGAGCGTCCAAATGAGAAACCGTTTATTCCCAGCTGGAGCCGTGTGCAATCCGCTTTCCCGGATATTCTGCAGCGTATTTATCAGGCGGTGGAAGAGGATAACGACGGCAAGGTGTGATGCAGGGTTGAACCACATTCGGGACGACTGGCATCGTCCCGAATGTGTTTAACTGGCCAGCTGTTGCGCGCTCGATAAGTGACTGAGTTCGTCACTGTGGAACGCCTCACGTCGCACGCTGTAACCATCATACCAACGACACTCTACCATTCCGCTGGCATAGCCGGTGACCACCATGGTGGGTCCGCCCTGTTTGTGCTGAACTTCGTCACTGATTGCAAAGATCATACCGCACCTCCCTCTTTCATCGTTAAATGACCGAATTTAGGTATAGCAGCTGTGACCGATTTTTTCCTATACGATAAATCTATTACTTCTACTAAATCAGAATAAGCAGTTAAAAACTCTGCAAATAAAAAAAGCCGACAAGATTTATTGTCGGCTTTGATAGCACTTCCCGAACAGGAAAATTAGATTTTGCAGCCTTCGCAGTCCGCTTCGTCGCTGATATCAGCCGGGACTTCGTTGGCTTTCTCTGCCGCTTTGGCTTCAGCCTGTTCCAGCTGTGCATCGATATCAAATTCAAACATATCGTCGTTCATCATCGTTCTCCTGACCGTGATTAGAAATTTACAGCGCTTTATAACTGCTAGCCGCGCAGCTTAGCAATCAGATTTACGCCCAACAGCACGATCGACCCAATGATAAAGCCGATCACCAGATTGGCGCCGTTGGTCAGCAGTGCCGAGACCACACCGTTGAATCCGGCGCTGTATTCGCTGATGGCGTGATGTAACGGCGTAATGCCGTGCACCACAATGCCGCCACCGACCAAGAACATCGCGAGGGTACCGACCAGCGTTAAGGCTTTCATTAACCAGGGCGCAAAGGCAAGCAATACGCCGCCAACCGCCTGCGCGACGGTGGAGGATTTCTCTTTGAGCCAGAATCCCAAATCATCGATTTTGACAATCATCGCCACGATGCCGTACACGCCGATGGTCACCAGAATAGCGACGCCCGCCAGAATCAACACCTGATTCAGCAGCGGCGCCTCTGAAACGATGCCCAGCGTGATGGCGACAATTTCTGCCGAGAGGATAAAGTCGGTGCGCACCGCGCCTTTAACTTTGTCCTTTTCAAACGCACGCGGATCCTGCTGCGCCAGTTTGTCGAGACGCTGTTGACGCGCTTCTGGACTCTGCTCAGCCTTATCATGATTCAGGCTGTGCAGCACTTTCTCCACGCCCTCGTAGCAGAGATACGCGCCGCCAATCATCAGCAGCGGCGTAATCAACCAGGGCGCAAAAGCCGAGATCAATAATGCCAGCGGCACCAGAATGAATTTATTGAGAAAGGAGCCTTTTGCCACGCTCCATACAACCGGCAATTCACGGTTGGCTTTGACACCGCTAACCTGCTGCGCATTCAGCGACAGATCGTCACCCAATACGCCTGCGGTCTTCTTTGCCGCAACTTTGCCCATTACCGAGATATCGTCGAGTAGTGTTGCAATATCATCCAGAAGTGTAAGTAAACTGGTTCCTGCCAAAGTGGTATTCCTTATTATTCCGGTTCGTGATCCTGACAACAGGGGCAACGCTCAATCGCCGTCACTGACATATCGGCGATGCCCTCACAGTCCCATTCAACGCGTAATGGCCCCGTCAGATCTCCGGCGTGCAAATACTTGCTCACCGGACTTTCCGTCATGCCGCTGATCTCTTCGGTAGCAACCAGTCGATCGCCAAGATAAATGCGCGCCGTGGCTTGGGTTGTCACCATCCGCTCATCGCGGAGTTGATACAGGCGCTTAACGGTAAGTTTGATGCTGCTCATGGCTCATTCCGCGTCCCAGAGAAAAGGGAGATCTAAACTGTTATGGCGGCTAAAAGCAACAATCTCGCACTATTCAACGCGATAGTGATGCAAGCCCTGATGGTCGATTTCGCTGCTGTCGGTTGCCGCCAGCAGCCACTCTTCTAAACGTTCTATCAGCGCGCTGTCCTCCAGCTGCAGTTTGCCGCGTAGCGCGCACTCCCAAACAATCAGTACTTTCCAACCTCCTTCGCGCAGTTGTTCGACGTAACGCCGGTCGCGCTCAACGTTACTGTTTATTTTGCCGCTCCAAAATTCGGTACGCGTCGCGGGCATCTTGAATAAGTAGCAGTGATGACGATGCCAGAAGCAACCGTGAACAAAGATTATCGCTTTCTCGGCGGGCAGGACAAAATCCGGGCGGCCCGGTAGCGCTTTATCCTGCACGCGATAGCTAAAACCGCGATCTCTGAGAATCAACGCGATACGCTGTTCAATCGCGGTATCCTGATTGCGAATGGCGCGCATGTTTTTGCTGCGAATGGCTTGCGAGTGAACGTCTGCCATAGCGTCTCCTTGTTTTAGCGCTTCTTCAACTTTAGCGGCTTAGGGCAAAAGTGAAAGCACACCGCACGCCAATTTCCTCGTTGCGTGATGAGTGTTAGCATAGCCGCTTCACTGTTAAGGAAAAACGCATGCTCGCTATCGACCCCGTCTCGCCCTCCCCGTTAACTGCCAATCAGGATGACGCGACGTCGCTGTTACTGCAGGTGCTCGATATCTATGCCGCACGCGATGTGGTTATTACCTTAACCGACGCCGGTGGCCGCGACTGGAGCGTGCCGCGTTTGAATCGCATTCGCGCCGGTAAAAGTGCCGTACCGGCGCTCTCCAGCCGCGAAGTCGCCAGCCTGCAGGCCTTGCTGCCGCAGCGTCCGGCGCATTATGACGACGCCAAATTCCAGTTTGTTGATCTGTTTGCCGGTATCGGCGGCATTCGCCGTGGCTTTGAGCAAATTGGCGGCCAGTGCGTGTTCACCAGTGAATGGAATAAAGACGCAGTGCGCACTTACAAAGCCAACCTGTATAGCGATCCGCAGCTGCACCACTTCAACAGTGATATTCGTCTGGTGACGCAGCCGGCAGGCATCAGCGATGAGCAGGAAATTTATCAGCATATCGATCGCACCATTCCCGATCATCAGGTGCTGCTGGCCGGTTTTCCTTGCCAGCCCTTCTCGCTAGCGGGCGTGAGCAAGAAGAATGCGCTGGGTCGCGCACACGGTTTTGAGTGCGAAGCGCAAGGCACGTTGTTCTTCGATGTGGCGCGCATTCTCGCCGCGAAAAAGCCACCGTTCTTCGTGCTGGAGAACGTGAAAAACCTCAAGAGCCACGACAAAGGCCGCACCTTCGCCATCATCATGGCCACGCTGGATGAACTCGGCTATGACGTGGCGGATGCCAACGACAGCGGTTTGCCGGATGCTAAGGTTATCGATGCGCGCCATTTTCTGCCGCAGCATCGCGAGCGTATTGTGCTGGTGGGCATTCGTCGCGACACCGGGCTCAGTAATGGCTTTTCGTTGCGCGCCCTGCCCGCGCTCTATCCGCAAAAGGTGCCGTCGCTTTACAGCCTGCTGGAAACCCAGCCGGAAGCGAAATACACGCTGTCACCGACGCTGTGGAATTATCTCTATCAATACGCGAAAAAGCACAAAGCCAAAGGTAACGGCTTCGGCTTTGGCCTTAACGATCCGCGTAATCTAAACATCTGTGTGCGCACCTTATCGGCGCGCTATTACAAAGATGGTTCGGAAATCCTCATCGATCGCGGCTGGGATCACGCGCAAGGCGAAAGCGATTTCCAGCAGGCAGAGAACATGGCGCGTCGCCCGCGTCGTTTAACCCCGCGTGAATGCGCCCGCCTGATGGGTTTTGAAGCGCCGGGAGAAGCTAAACTGCGTATTCCGGTGTCCGATACGCAAGCCTACAAGCAGTTCGGCAACTCGGTGGTGGTGCCGGTATTTGCTGCGGTGGCGCAACTGTTATTACCGCTGATTGAACAGTACGCCGCGCAAAAGGCGTAGCTATTCAGGACCACAATTTTATTTAGGGCCGCGCTTTATGCTGTTTTCCGCCTAATCGCGCCCGCTGTCACCAAACTGTCACGCGTGCTGCCAATACTCCTGTTTTATTTTTTGGAGGCGTGTGATGTCACTCCTGTCTGTTATCTCTCTGCCGCTGCGGCTGCGCGCACGGTTATCCCTGAAAATTCCATTGTGGCTCACCAGTTTGCGTAGCCAGTTTTTGCTGTTCATTGTGCTGTTCTGCTCGCTGCAGTTTGCCGGTGTGCTGCTGCTGAATACCCACGTCAATCAGACGCAAACCTCGCTGCAGCAGGCCAATCAACTGCGCGAACGTCTGGCCCTGCTGGATAAAGCGCGTATCGAACTGCTTACCGCCAGCGATAACAGCCATCGCGCCGGTATTTATCTGATGCAGGATCAGCAAAGTGGCTCGGTGGATAGCTGGAAAAGTCTGGCAGCGTCAGCTGATGACTCATTGAAACAGGCGCAACAACAGTTCGCCGCCTACCACGCCAATGCGGATAGCCCGCTGGCGCAAGGTTTCGCTATGCTGGCGGAAGGATTGCAGGAGCAGCTAAAAGGATTAGCGGCCAACGACATCAACGCCTTTTTTATGGTGCCGATGCAGGCGTTTCAGCAACAGTTTAATGATGCCTGGTTTAGTGAAATCGAGCAGGCCAATCATCAGCTCAGCAGCGTGAATCAGAACACGCTCAGCACCTTGAAGCTGAGCCGCAATATGTCGCTGATTGTCAGCGCGGTGCTGATGGCGCTGTTAGTGCTGGCCTCCAGCTTGCTGATGCGCGGCGTGCTGTTGCCGCTGCGTCGCGCTAACGCGCAGCTGGAACGGGTCGCCACCGGTGATTTGGTCGATGCGCAAAACCATCCGCGTCGCCAATCGCTGGAAACGCGCCAGCTGTTCCAGTCGATTGATGCCATGCGGCGCGGCTTGCAGCAGATTGTGCGCGACATCAACACCGTGGCGGTCAGCGTCGCCGCCGGTGCCGAGGATATGCAGCAGCACAACGAAAAAGTGATGCAGCAACACCAGAAGCAAAATGCTAGCTTTCATCACCTGTCGCAGCGCCTGGATCGCGTTTCGGAAGAGGTGGAGATCGGTGCACAGTTCTCGCAGCAGGCGACGCAGGAAGCGCAATCAGCGGATGCGTTGATGCGCAACTGCGCGGTAGAGGTCGATAAGATGGAAACCCAGATGCAGCAGATTGTCACCGCATCCGATGATATCGCCGGGATTGTGGGCATGCTGGATGACTTGTCGATGCAGACGCGGTTGTTATCGCTGAATGCCGCCATTGAGTCGGCACATGCGGGCGCTTACGGCCGCAGC
>NZ_DALYOQ010000080.1:0-19541 GCF_031974595.1 Pantoea sp. CTOTU46764
AACTTCCCGATGATCAGTCGGGGATCATAGCACCCGGAGGAGAATGATCGAGATACAAGGGTCGCCATTCATGGTGACCGAAGGATTGGCGAGATTCTCCGCTGGATGCGCAATCCTGCACACCCAGCATTTTCATCAGAAACGATAGGTCGCCGAAACCGAGAAGTTACGTGGATCGCCGTACACGATGCCGCCGTTACTGACGTTGGTATCATACTCTTTGTCGAACAGGTTGTTAATGTTGGCCTGTAACGAGACGTTTTTGGTGACGTCGTAGCGTGCGAACAGATCCACCACTGAGTAGCTGCCCTGACGTGCGCGCCAGGTGCCTTCACCGTCTGGACCGCCAATGTCGCCGTAGGTTTTCGACTGCCAGGTCAAGCCGCCACCCAGGGTCAACTGATCAAGCATCGGCAAGCGATAGCTGGTGAAGAGATTGAATGAGGTGCGCGGCAGGTTCGAGTTATAGCGATCACCGTTGGCATCTTCCGCTACGTAGCTGGTGCCACCGAAGGTCATCTGCCAGTTATCGGTTACCGCGCCGTTGACTTCAAACTCTACGCCACGGCTAACCACACCTTTCTTACCAACATAGATAGCATTGCCCGTCTCCGGGTTTGTTTCTCCGGTCGCTTCGCCAACGTTGTCCAACTCGGTGCGGAATATAGAAACCGAAGTGGTCAGGCGGCTGTTAAACCAGTCTGATTTCACTCCCGCTTCATAGTTCTTGCCAATCACCGGCGCCAGGAAGGCTCCAGACGCATCCTGATAATCCTGCGGCTGGAACACCGAGGTGTAACTGGCATACGCGGACCAGTTGTCGTAGAAGTCCCAAATCACACCACCGTACGGCGTGATATTGTTCTTCTCCATTTCTTCGCTCAGCGTCTGACGATTCCAGTTGGTGTAGCGGGCACCCAGAATCACATGTAGCGGATCGGCCAGCGAGATGCGCGTTGCCAGATAGGCAGATTTTTGACGAACCAGCTGCGTATCTGACGCCGGTTCGCGCGGATCCCAGTTGGATTCAGGGAAGTCGCCATTGTAGTTATTAAAGTTACCCAGCTCTTCTGAGGAGATATTCTCCCACGAGCTGTAGTACTTGTTGTCCTGACGGCTGTAGTTAACGCCGATCATCAGCTCATGCTGACGTCCCAATAATTCATACGGGCCGCTGGCGAAGGCATCCACTGCATCCACTTTACGTTTGCCAGTGTTGTAGCCAGTGCCGCCGATAACCGGATAGCCGGCGTAAGAAGAAGAGCCCGCGCCGGTGGTTTTATCGAAGAAACCATCGATATACAGCTGTTTGCTGTCGAGGAACATTTCGTTGTGCGTGCCGTTAAGCGTGATGTTCCAGCCGTTATCGAAGTTTTGCTGCAGATTAACAAAGACTTTTTTGTTTTCTTTGTTGTTGTAAGCCCAGTCTGGCGCGGTGTTGTAACCACGACGCAACTTCGTTTGTGAGCCATCGGTATACCAGCGCGGGGAGCCGCCCCACATTGGCGAATCGGTGTTAACCTGGCTGAATTCGTAACCGACCGACAATTTAGTGGAATCGGTCAAATCAGCATCAACCACGCCATAAACGAATTTTTTATCTGCGCCGTAGCGTTCAATAAAGCTGTTTCTATCTTCATAACCCGCCACCAGGCGACCACGCACGTTACCTTCGGCGGACAGCGGCGCAGAGAGATCGGCAACATAACGCTGTTTGTTCCAGCTGCCATAGCTGGCTGAAACGCTGCCGGTGAACTCTTTGCTGTCGGCGTGCTTGCGCACCATGTTGATCGAAGCAGATGGGTTGCCTGGGCCAGTCAGCAAACCGGTGGCACCGCGCACCACTTCGACCCGCTCATACAGCGCCATATCGCTCTGCGCATCGCCGAGGTTCCAGCGTGAGGCGAAGGCGGTGGGAATGCCATCGGTCATATAGTTGTCGATCAGAAAACCGCGCGAATAGTAGTTTGTGCGGTCCATGTCGGAAGAGACGCCGTGAATGCCGGTGGTGTTGGCCAGCACATCGTTCAGCGATTGCAGCTGTTGGTCTTCCATACGCTGCTTGCTAACGATCGAAACCGATTGCGGAATATCGCGCGCGGTGAGCGCCATTTTGGTCCCGGCACGCGTCACCGGTACGCTGTAATCCTGTGCCGCCTGCTGTTGCTGATCCGCATTCGCGCTGGCATCCACGTTCAGCGTCTGTTCGGTGTTGGTGGTCTCTGCTGCCTGCGCGATACCCGACGCAACCATCATAGCCAGTAAAGAGAGACGCAACGCACGCTGAGGCGCATTGCCGGGTTTCCTGACGCGCAAATCTTCGAAAGACATACCATTCCTCAATCAACTTTTCGTTATTTTTTTGCGGCACCGCTGCTGACGTCTGAAAGAGGAACGACAGTAAGGAAGCCGTTAAGAAAGCAAATGAGAAATATACGCATTAAGGTTTACAATGCAAGAAATTGTTACCGGTTTACTGACACTTTTACACTTGGTGAAACGCCTTATTCTTCAACGAGTAATAGTTGATAAGCGTTATTTTCAGGAAGGTTCATGCAGGGATTTTCGTCAACTATGTGAAATTGAACAGATTCCAGCACGCATCAGATTTGTAGGGTCGACATTCATGGCGACCTTCACATACATCGCATTAAAATGCTGAATAATGCAGCAACTATTATTCTCATTACTCAAAAACATAACGTGAATAAGCCAAACAGCTTGAAAACGCGTCAGCCAATATAAAGAAACATCTGATCACCCCGATATTTTCCGGACAATTCTGTCTGGAACAGATTATTTTAATTTGCCAAAAAATCTCGTAGAATGCTCTCCTTTACACCAGTCAAATAAGTAATAAGGATTTATTCATGAGCGATGCACTTAACGCATTGAACAATCTTCGCACGCTGCGTGCCGAAGCACGTAATATTGAAGTTACAGCATTAGAAGAGATGCTGGAAAAATTCGCCGTGGTAGTCGCAGAACGCCGTGAAGAAGCGGAAGCAGAAATTGCAGCCCAGCGCGAAAAAGAAGAAAAACTGGCGCTTTACAAAGAGATGTTGTTGAAAGACGGTATCGATATTAGTGACCTGGCGCAATTAAATACCCAGGAAAGCAAACCTAAGTCGAAACGCGCGCCGCGTCCCGCAAAGTATAAGTTCATCGACGAACAGGGTAACGAGAAAATGTGGACTGGCCAGGGCCGCACGCCTTCCCCGATTAAAGCCGCACTGGAAGCTGGCGGTTCGATGGATGATTTCCTGATTTAATCGGCGCATGCAGTACAAAGTGTGAACATGAAAACGCAGCGCAAGTGCTGCGTTTTTTTTACTTATTATTTCTGCGCATTAATCTGTTTGATATACGCTTTTAAAACATCGTACACATAATCCTGGCAAGCGATACCGGTTTGCGCGTCGTATTTACCGTTGTTGGTGATGTTGTTAGATAACACACGAATACCGATAAACGGGATATTGAACAGCGATGAGATCTGCGCAGCCGACGCGGTTTCCATCTCCTCAACGGAGGTGTTGAAGTTCTCATGGAAGAAGCGAATACGGTCCAACTCGCTGTTCCACACATCAGCCGATCCGATCACGCCTTCCACTACTTTGCCTTGGGTGTAAGCCGGCATCGCCTGCTCAGCGGCTTTCATCAGCTGCGCATCGGCGGCAAACTGACGAATGCTGTGGGCATTTTTATCTTCACCTGCGCTGCCTTTTGAGGCCATCAAATCCATCGGTTTCCAATCAACGGAATTACTGCCCGCGCCCTGTAACTTGTGCGGCGTTTTAAACGCGCCGAGGTTGACCGAATATTTGCCCACGACAATGTCATAGACATGTAATGCCGGATCGTGACCGCCTGCAGTGCCCTGATTAATGATGGCTTTAGGTTTGAATTCCACTACTGCAATCGAGGTTGCCGCCGCGACATTTGACATGCCTTTTAGCGTTTCAGAAACGATTACCGGATAACCTTCAACCGTGCCCTGCCAGAAACGCCATTCGCCAATCTGACGCTCTTTAGCATTTTCCAGTTTGGCGGCGAAATGCTCGGCTTCAACCGGCATCGCGCCCTGAATAATGATCGGTGCCTGAGAAGTTTCTGTATTTGCCATGGCTTGCAGCGGCGCGAAAATAGCCAGGCCGCTAATCAAAGCGGTATTGAGATTCAAAGATAATTTAGACATGAAATAATAACCGGAAATAATGAAAGGCGCATTATGCGGGATGAAATGCGGGTTGGAAAGTTGTTAATTGACTCATAAAGTTATTGCGATAAGACGCCAGACAAAACCTAAGAATTATCTGGCGCATCTGGCAGGAATTAGCTTAATGCCGCACAGGCCTGCGCAATTCTGCGGCCCGCCTCACGCACCGTCGCAATATCGGTGGCAATGGATAAACGGAAATAAGGTGACAAACCATACGCGCTGCCCGCCACGCCCGATACCCCGCTTTTCAGCAGATAATTTATTACATCCTGCTCAGTTTCAATCTTCTGTCCATCGGGACGCGTTTTACCCAATAAACCGGCGCAGCGGCAGAAAATAAAGAACGCGCCATCTGGATTGAGCACGTCAATTTCCTGCACCGGCTGTAAGAACGCCATAATTGCATCGCGGCGATCCTGATAAGCCGTGCGTTGCGGCGGCAGGAAGTCGAGTCCACCGTTATAAGCCGCCACCGCCGCAGCCTGGCTGACCGCGCTGGCACCGGAACTGTTTTGCGACTGCACCACCACCATCGCGTCGATCAAGGCTTTTGGCCCGGCACCAAAACCAATGCGCCAGCCGGTCATGGCGTAGGTTTTCGACACGCCGCCCACCAGCAAAATGCGCTCGGCTAAATCCGGCGCGACGTGCAGCAAGCTGACGTGTTCACGGCCATCAAACAGAATATGTTCGTAGAGTTCATCCAGCATGATCAGCACATCAGGATGATCGCGTAGCACCGTCGCCAGCGCAGTCAGCTCATCAGCGCTATACACCATGCCGGAAGGATTGCCGGGATTGTTCAGCACCAGCCAGCGGGTTTTGCTGGTAATTGCCTGCGCCAGCTGCTGCGGCTGCAACTTGTATTCCTGCTCAAGCGGACACTCCAACAGCACCGCTTCACCGCCGTTGAAACGCACGCTATCCGGGAAGGTCGGCCAGTACGGCACCGGCACAATCACCTCATCGCCCTCATTCAGCGTGGCGGCAAAGGCGTTGAAGATGATCTGCTTAGCACCGTTAGCGATGCAGATCTGCGCCAGATCATAATCCAGCTGGTTCTCATTCTTCAGCTTGGCTATCACCGCTTTGCGCAGCGGCGTGGTGCCGTTGGTCGGCGTGTAGCGCGTTTCACCGGCGTCCATCGCCGCCACCGCCGCCTGACGAATGTGCTGTGGCGTATCAAAATCTGGCTCACCGGTGGTGAGATCGAGAATATCGACGCCCTGCTCCTTCAGCTGGCGCGTCAGTTGACGCGCCGCAGCATTGGCAGAGAGCGACACGGATTGCACACGCCTGGAGAAGGTGACCATGTTGAGCTCCTGAAAGGGTTAAGCCACTGGCAAGCCGAGGTTTTCACGCAGCGTGGTGAACTCGTAATCATCACGGAACAGGCCGCGATGGCGTAGTTCCGGGATCACCAGTTCAACAAACAGATCCAGCTGCTCGGACATAATCGCTGGCATGATGTTGAAACCATCCGCGCCGCCCTCATTCAGCCACAGCTCGAAATCATCGGCGATATCTTCAGCGGTACCGACAATCACGCGATGTCCACGTGAACCGGCCGCCACCGCCGCCAACTCGCGCAGCGTCAGATTTTCACGCTTCGCCATGTCGGTCATCAGTTTGACGCGGCTCTGGTTACCTTCACCCAGCGGCACTTCTGGCACCGGACCATCCAGCGGGAACTGGCTGAGATCCATGCTGAAACGCAGCGACAGCTGACGCAGACCGTTTTCGATATCCACCAGCGTGTTGAGCTCTTTCCACAGCGCTTTGGCTTCTTCACGCGTGCGGCCAACAATCGGCATCACGCCCGGCATGATCACCACATGATCCGGATTACGACCGGCGGCAATCACCTGATCTTTCTGTGAACGATAGAAGGTTTGTGCCTCTTCGAGGCTAGCCGCAGCGGTGAAGATCACTTCTGCGGTTTCCGCCGCCAGTTTCTGACCATCGGCGGAGGAACCGGCTTCGATGATCACCGGACGACCTTGCGGTGAGCGGGTGATATTCAGTGGGCCTTGCACCTGGAAGTGTTCGCCTTGGTGGTTAATCGGCTGGATTTTGTCATCAACAAAGTACGCACCGGTCTCTTTATTCGGCTGCACCGCGCCCTCTTCCCAGCCGGCCCACAGTTTTTCCGCTACTTCGAGGAATTCACGCGCTCGCGCATAACGCTCGGCGTGGTTCGGCATATCGTTGCGGCTGAAGTTGCGTGCCACATCGGCGGAGAACGAGGTCACCACGTTCCATGCGGCGCGACCACGACTGATGTGATCCAGCGAGGAGAAGCTGCGCGCCATGGTAAACGGATCGCTGAAGGTGGTGGACGCGGTGGCCGCCAGACCGATGCGTTTAGTGTTGACCGCCAGCGCCGACAGCATGGTCAGCGGCTCCAGGCGCGCCATGGTCGATGGCAGGCGATACATGCTGGTGGCCAGCGCATCGCCGACGAAGAACAGATCGAATTTACCGGCTTCGGCTTTTTTTGCGATAGTGATCAGCCAGTCAATGTCAGTCGGATCGCCGAGTTTTTCCGTCAGGCGCCAGCCGCTGACGTGTTGTCCTACTGGCTGCACGAAAAGGCCTAAACGGATGCGGCGTTGTTGTTGTGAGTTAGCCATTAATTTGTCCTGGTCAATAAAAAGTGGTGCGATTAAAAAGTGTTCTCGGTCGCCAGCAGCGCCTGTTCCAGCGCATCAGCAGAGATGCGGAATGGCAGACGTTCGGCGCTGGCCGCCGGGAATTTAATTTGTTCCGCGATAGTGCGAATCGTCGCCGCGCGGTCGCCGGTTAACGGTGCTAAGGTCAGCGGCATGTCGTACTCACGCAGCAGCGCCAGCAAATCGGCATCCGGCACGCCGTTATGCTCAATCAGCGATTGCACCAGCAGGCTGTAACCCACTTTTTCGCCGTGCAGCCATTCGTGCAGCTCCGGCTGATGCGTCAGACGATTGTGAATGGCGTGGGCAAAACCCGGCGTGGGCAACACATCGCGCACGCTGTTGGCTAATCCGGCCAACCCGATGTTGGCATCGATGATTTTCACCAGCTCCGGCGTGACAATCTGCTGTTCGTTAGCCGCAACCGCCGCTGCACCCAGCTCGCGATAGAGATCCAGTGCGCGTTTGGCAGTCATTACTTTGAGATCCAGCGCCAGATCGTGGGGATTGTTACGCTGATAAGGATAGAACTCGTAATATTTGGCCAGCGCATCAACGATGCCGGCTTTCAGATAACGCACGTCGCTGCGCGCGATAATCTCGCTATCCACCAGCACCAAATCCGGCATTTTGCCTAACGGCTGGCTGCGCACATGGCCGCCCTGCTCATTGTAAACAATCGCTACCGGCGACCATGCCGCGCAGGTTGCGGCAACCGTGGCGAAGTTGATCACGTTGAGATCGGGCAATTGGCTACCCACCGCTTTCGCCGCATCCAGCACGCGTCCGCCACCGACCGCAAACAGCAGTTCAGCGCCCTGCTGCTCGACATTTTGCTTCAGGGTTGCAATCGCGGCATCGGTGCATTCACCGATCAGATACTCTATTTCCCAGCGAATAGCATTGGCTTCAAGGCTGTGGGTTAATTCCGGATTAACCGCCTGCCAGGCGCGAGGAGAAGTAAAGATGCGAATATGGGAAGCGTAAGGTTTGATAAATTCACCGGCGCGCGCACGCAAACCGGATTCATGTGCATATGCACGCGGAGATTTGATCGCTAACACGGCGTCACCCTGATTAAGAATAAGGCTATAACGGATTAAATTAAGATAATTCAGAGGGTTAATACAGAATAGTTATAGCGCTATGTATTTTCTGCATACTACGGTAAATAACGATTTAAGCAATGCAAAAGGGGTGATTTCATTTTCACAAATTCGCATTAGCTTAGTTATTTTTCACATATAGCGGGGAATGGCTTTGCTGGTAGTCTGATCTCTTTTGTATGAATGCCTGTTAGGTCGCCATTAATGGCGACCCTACAAAAGCGCATATTTTTTCCCGGGGATATCTATGTCACTTGAATTTCGTCAGGTCAGAGAAGACGAGGTGGAAACCTATCAGGCGCTGATGCATGCCGCGTATGCGCCTACGCTGGCGCTGGGCATCAAATTTGATGCTGCTACCGCCGACCTTGCCAAAACGTTGCGTCATCTGCAAAGCCACGGTGTTTATGCCCTGTATGCCGATGAGGTGATGGTCTCATCCGTTACCGTACGTTATCCGTGGGGACCGCTGCCCGGCCCGTTTGGCCTGCCGCATATCGGCTGGTTTGGCGCGCATCCCGATTATCCCGGCAAGCAATATGGCCGTCAGGTGCAGGATCGCCTCGAGCAGGAGATTCTGCTGGGCCAATTACGCGCGCCTGCGGTATCGCTCGGCACCGCCACCAGCCATCCGTGGCTGATCGAGATGTACAAAAAGCGCGGTTTCCAGCTGATGCACACCACCGATCTCGGCAAAGGCCACATCACGCAATATATGAAGAAAGTACTGGATGAAGCCGCCCACGATGCGTGGTTAACACGCCAGGCGGCGCAACAAGGAGTAACAGCATGAGCCAATCACTCGACACCTTAGGCGAACAGCTGATCGCTTTCCGCCACGAACTGCACCGTTTTCCTGAGCTCTCCAATCAAGAGTTTGAAACCACCGCACGTATTCGCCAGCAATTAGAGCAACACCATATTCGCGTGCTGGATCTGCCGCTCAAAACCGGTTTAGTCGCGGAAATAGGTCGTGAAAACGGTCCGCTGATGGTGCTACGTTCTGACATCGATGCGCTGCCGATTGAAGAGCAGTCAGATGTGAACTTCCGATCTGAACGTCCCGGCGTGATGCACGCCTGCGGCCACGACTTCCACAGTTCGGCGGCGCTGGGCGCGGCGATTCTGCTCAAACAGCAGGAAGATACGCTGCCAGGTCGCGTGCGCATTCTGTTCCAGGCGGCAGAAGAGACCGGCCAGGGCGCGCCCGATGTGATCGCTACTGGCGCGCTGGATGATGCGGTGGCTATTTTCGGCATCCACAACGATCCGTCGCTGCCGCCTGGCGTGATTGGCAGCAAAGCCGGTCCGTTAACGGCGGCGGTTGATCGCTTTGATATCAGCATCACTGGCATGGGTAGCCACGCCGCTAAACCGCATCAGGGCAACGATCCGATTGTGATTGCTGCGCAAATTATCTCGGCGGCGCAAACGCTGATCAGCCGCAATGCGCCATCCGGCGATAACGCGGTGGTCTCGATCACCCAGATTCATAGCGGCAGCACCTGGAACGTGATTCCGGATAGCGCCTGGCTGGAAGGGACGGTGCGCTCCTTCTCACAGAAGACGCGCGAACGTCTTGAACAGCGCTTCCGTGAGATCGTGCAAGGTATTGGCGCTGCCTTTGCCGCCGAGGTGAAATTCAACTGGCATGCAGGCCCGCCTTCGGTGGTGAATGACGCGCACTGGGCCGATTTTGCCTTGCAGCAGGCCAGCGCCAGCGGCTTTGAGGCGCGCGTGGTGGAAGCCAGCCCAATTGGCGAAGATTTTGCGTTCTATCAGCAACAACTGCCAGGCGCATTCATGATGATTGGCACCGGCGAGCCTTATGCGCTGCACCATCCGGCGTTTCGCATCAATGATGATGTGCTGCTGCCGACGTCGCGCTATCTCGCCAATCTGGCGGTCGCGGCTCTCAAGAGCGTGAGCTGATGAACCTAACCGCCGCGCTGGCTAAGCGCATTGTTCACAGCCAACCTGATGACGTTGCACGAGCTGCGGCGCGTGAAGGCGTGCGTGATTTCCTCGCCGTCAGCTGGCCGGTATTGCAAGGTCAGGTGCCGGATAGCGGTTTACCGGCGCTGCGCAGCGTATATGGCGACGGCAGCGCGCGATCTCACGCGCTGCTGCTCGGTTATGCCAGCCACGCGCTAGATTACGATGATTTTCATGCGGATTTTCGCGGGCATCCCAGCGTGGTGATTCTGCCCGCGCTGTTTGCCTGGCAGCAGCTGCAGCCTTCTGAGCTGGATCAGTTCCTTGATGCCTACGCGATTGGCGTTGAAGTCGCCGGACGTTTAGGTCTGGCCGTCAGCCAACAGCATTACGCCTTAGGTAATCACAATACCGCGACACTCGGCACGGTTGCCGCCGCCGCCGCGCTGGCGCGGTTGATGGCTTTAGATGTCTCTGCCACCGCAACGCTGCTCGGCATCGCCACCACACAAGCCAGCGGATTACGCGCGCAGTTTGGTTCGGCGGTGAAGCCGCTGCACGCCGGGTTTGCGGCTGAACGCGCGGTGACCGCCGCACAGCTGACGCTGGCCGGTTTTGATGGCAAGCAGGATGGGGTAATTGAGGCCTTTATGTCTGCCACGAGCAACGGCCAGGCGCAGCCGGAAAAGCTGATTGAGAACTGGGCGCAGCCGTGGCGCATTGTTACGCCTGGACTGGAGTTCAAACCCTTCCCCACCTGCGCCGGTACGCACAGCGCCGCCGAAGCCACGCGCATCTTGCGCAATGAATGGCTTGCGAGCGGTAAATCGCTGGAAAGTTTGCTGGAAAGCATTAGCGAGATCAGCGTGGCGTTTCCGCCGGGCGGCGATATTGCCGCATCGGTGCGTGTGCCGACCAACGGCATTGAAGCGCGTTTCAGTCTGGAATACGTGATTGCCGCGATGCTGATTTGTGGCGATTTACGCTTGCAGGATTTTGCCGAAGGCGAGTTGAATCAGGAAGTAATGCCGCTGGCAGCCAAAGTACTTCGTATACCAGATGAAAATGCGCCACCGGATGCGATTAACCCGGCGCTGCGTTTTCATCTGGTGACCATTACGCTACGCGATGGCTTGCAGTTGCAGCATCACCGCACGCGTCAGCAATCGCTGGCCGATGCGGTGGATGTCGCAGGCAAGCTGCACGCGGCACTGCAGCAGGAATCCCCGCAACGCCAGCAACAACTGCTAAACAGCAGCGAGCTGGCTAGCAGCGCGCATCTGGCGCAATTAACCCAGCTGCTGGGTTAGAGCGTTTCGACCGGCTCCAGCGCATCCTGAATGGCATCGGCCAGATTTGCGATCTCATTGGCAACCGCCTGCAAATCCCACGATGCCTTTGATCCGCTGGCAGAGGTTGAGGCGCTAACTGACTCTTTTGCCACCGCTAATGCCGCCGCAACCGCAACGGTGCGTTTATGCTGCTCAACCGTGACGCCAATCGGTGGCTGTGTGAAATAGTCGTTGACCATCGTATCTCTCCCTTAAGTGTTAAAAAAATAAATGAATCCTGGAGAGGTATTATGGGGGAATTACAGCAGAGTGCACTCTAAATAGTGAGCCGCCAGCGGCGGCTCGACCCATTTTCAGATTTTAGGTTGCTGATCTTCAGGGAATTCAGTATCGCGGGGTAAATCATCATCTTCGTCGGGTAATGTTTCATCATCACCTGGCAGTGGAATTACATCATCATCATCTGGACGTTCTGACATAGGACCCTCCGTAAACCCGAAGTGGGTTAATTAAAGTGTAGTGATGAAAAAAATTAATACTCGTGCTTCTTTTCAATATGTGAGTTAAGCGTAAGAATTAGTTTAACTATGTCATTTTATTTTAACTTTGCCGCTTCACTTAATTACGCAAAACTCACGCTAGGCTTATTTTCTTTTCAGCTCAGTGATTTGCGTTAAGCTAAAGCGTGGTTATAATTTTAATTAGTTTTAATATTCATTTAATAGGCCACCATTAATGGCGACCCTACAATGTAGTTAATTTCTTTTATTTACTTAACTTTCCTGAATTTTATTCGGGGGAACACCATGCCGCCATTTTCCAGCTTTTGGCAAGCCGGTTATGAGGGAGCGGATCATATCAATCCCTTCGGCGAACGACTTTCAATGAATGCGCTGACCGACCATTTATCGCAATACCACAACGATTACGCCGCGCTGCAGCAGTTTGGCATAACCTCGGCCCGTGAAAGTATTGGCTGGCGACTGGCGGAAATGGAACCGCACACCACGCTCGAAAGTTTAAAAAAACGCATGAATTCAGCGCGCTCATTTGGTGTGCAAATTAACTGGACCTTTTGCCATTACGGCTGGCCGGATGACTTAACCTTATTTTCCAGCGAATTTGTGCCGCGCTTCGCCGCTTTTTGTCAGCGCATGGCGCGCTTTCTCGCGGAATATTATGAAGAGGCACCGATTTATTCACCGATGAATGAAATCTCGTTTATGGCATGGGGAATTTCTGTCGGCCTGTTTGGCAATAATGCACACAGCGATCCCGATGAGATTAAACGTCAATTAATTCGCGCCACGCTAGCAGGTTGCGCTGCTATTCGCCGCGCCGATCCGCGTGCACGTTTCCTGCACTGCGACCCGATTATTCATGTGGTGCCGGATGAAGACAGCGATGCGTGTCGGCAGCGCACCTGCGATATCAACGCTTCGCAATATCAGGCGTGGGACATGATCGCCGGTTTGCGCGAGCCGGAACTCGGCGGCAAACCGCACTATCTCGATGTGGTCGGTGCCAATTATTACCACGGCAATCAGTGGCTCACCTGGTCCGGCTGTCGGCTGGAGTGGCATCTGGGCGATGCGCGCCGCGTGCCGCTGCATCCGCTGCTGACGCAGTTAACCGAACGTTATCAACGCCCAATTTTGCTGGCGGAAACCAGCCACGTCGGCAGCGGACGCGCCGCCTGGCTTACCCAAGTGACTGCCGATGTCGCGCAAGCCCAACTCAACGGCAGTGATATTCGCGGCATCTGCCTCTACCCGATTATTGATCGCCCGCTTTGGGAAGATCTCCAGGACTGGCCACGCAGCGGATTGTGGGATGTCGATCCTCACAAAAAGCGCCTGCTGAACCCGGTTTATGCCGCGTCATTACAGCAATCACAACGAGTATTAGCCCGTTTTCAGAGATTTATCATCCCAAACAGCAGGCCAGAGGAAAGCACCATGCAACAATCCGTATTAGTGGTATTCAGTCATTTACGTTGGGGATTTGTTTTTCAACGTCCACAGCATCTGTTGTCGCGCCTCGCCCAGTTCCACCGCATTGTGTTTATCGAAGAACCGATTTATCAGCCCGGTGAAGCCGCGTTACGCCACTATCAACCGGCACCGAATGTGACGGTGATCGAGCCGCATACCGATGTGGCCGCGCCCGGCTTCCACGACAGCCAAATCGCTGTGCTGCAGCCGCTACTGGCCGAGCTGCTGGATGACGATGAAACGCCGTTGGTGTGGTTTTACACGCCGATGGCGCTGCCGCTGTTGGCCTGCTTCACCCCGAGCGCGATTATCTATGACTGCATGGATGAGCTTTCCGCCTTTAATCAGGCACCGCGTCAACTGCAGCAGCGTGAATCGGCGCTGTTGAGCCGTGCTGATTTGGTGTTTACCGGCGGCACCAGCCTGTATGAAGCGAAGAAACATCGCCATCCGCATGTTTACTGCTATCCAAGCAGCGTCGATGCGGGACATTTTGAACAAGCGCTGGACCGCACTAACGGCCATCCGCTGCAGGAAAACCTGCCCAAGCCGCGCCTCGGCTATTACGGCGTGATTGATGAACGCCTCGACCTGACGCTGATTGCCGCGCTAGCAGATGCGCATCCTGACAGGCAGATCGTGATGGTCGGCCCGGTGGTAAAAATTGACGTCGCCAGCCTACCGCAGCGCAGCAATCTGCATTGGTTTGGACAGCAACCTTACGCCGCCTTGCCGCACTTTCTCGCTGGCTGGGATCTGTGCCTGATGCCGTTCGCGCTCAATCCATCGACGCGTTTTATTAGCCCGACCAAAGTGCTGGAATACATGGCGGCGCAGCTGCCGATCGTCAGCACCGCGATTGCCGATGTGGTGCGCCATTACGCCGAGGTGGTGAGCATCGCCGATTCTCATCAGAGCTTTATTCAGGCCTGCGATGCCGCGCTCAACATGCCGCTCGAAACCCGCTATCAGCTGGCGAAAAACATGGCGGCACGCGTTGCGGCAACTTCGTGGGATCGCACCGCTGAAGAGATGCAGGCGCATATCGTGGCGCTGACGAAACGCCAGATTTCCCAGCCCGACGTGGCCGCCGCCCGTCCACCAGTGCAGGCGCACAATACTGTTGAGTGCTTGATTCTCGGCGCCGGACCAACCGGATTGAGCGCCGGTTATCACTACGGCGCGGGCGCGGTGGTGCTGGAGAAAAATGCCAGCGTGGGCGGCTGGTGCCGTTCGGTCGAGGATCAGGGATTCACCTTCGATCACGCCGGCCACATTATGTTCTCCAACGATCCTTACGTGTTGCGTTTGTACGACATTCTGCTGGGCGACAATCAGCACTGGCAAACGCGTGAAGCCTGGGTTTACAGCCATGATGTTTACACCCGTTATCCGTTCCAGTCGGCACTGCACGGTTTGCCCGCCGAGGTGATTGGCGAGTGCGTGTTGGGTGCGATTGAGGCGCGCTATGCTTCACCTCCCGCTTTGCAGGCAGTCGCCACCGAAGCACGTCGCGACTGCTGCGCCGATGGCGCCATCCCGGACGGTGAAAGCCTGGCCTGTCCGCCGGAGAGCGAAGATTTTGAGAGCTTCATTTTCCGTACCTGGGGCAAAGGCATCGCGCGACATTTCGCCCTGCCGTATAACCAGAAACTGTGGAAAACCCCTCTGGTGAGCATGGAGACTTCATGGCTCGGCGGACGCGTGCCGCTGCCGGATTTGGAGCAGATCATCTCCGGCGCGCTGGCGCCGCTGGATAAGCCGGTCGGTCCCAACGCGCGCTTTGGCTATCCGCTGCGCGGCGGTTTTCAGGCGCTGATGGAAGGATTTCTGCCCCATCTGAATTGCGCGCTGGAGATGGAAGCGGACGTCAGTGAGATCCAGCCGCTGCAACGGCGCGTGCTGTTGCGTGATGGTCGACAGTTCCATTATGACCAGATGATCAGCACCCTGCCGCTGCCGGAGCTGGTGCGATTGATGGGCAGCTTTGCGCCCGAGGCGGTGCAGAAAGCGGCGCAGCAGTTGCGCCATATCTCGGTGCGCTGCGTCAATCTGGGCATTGGCCGCGCGGATATCAGCGACAAGCACTGGATTTACTATCCCGGCAACACGCTGTTCCATCGCATCTTTTTACAGGGCAACGCCAGCCCGCACTGTAATCCACAAGGCGGTTTTGGCCTGACCTGCGAAATGACCTATCGCGCCGATCAGCCGCTGCCTTGTGAAGGGGATGCATTAATTGAACGCTGTATCGCAGATTGCATTCGGGTCGGCATCATCAATGCCGATGATGAGATCGTGACCGCCAGTGAAGTGGATATGCCGTACGCCTATGTGGTGTATGACCATCAACGCACTGCCAACGTCACGCTGATTCGCAGCTGGCTGGCGACGCAAGGCATCCATCTTTCCGGGCGCTACAGCGAGTGGGAATATTACAACTCGGACAACGCGTTCCTCGCCGGAAAACGTGCAGCGGAAACGGTGAAAGATTTGACGCAAAACCGGAAAACCACGGCGTAATTAACGGTGCGCATAAACCCCGCTAAAACCGTAGGGTCGCCATTAATGGCGACCGATTTACATTTCCCCGCCGAAAATTATTATGAACCTGGCGGATTAAACGCCTGTACCGGCGTCACTTCGCCGCGATATTTACGCACCTGCACTACGGTGATTTGCCCGCTGCAGCCTTGTGCCAATGACGAGGTGCCGATATCCAGCGTCAACACATTGGGATTACCGTGACGGCACAGCGGACGCAACGCGGTGGGATCGACCGGATCGTACCAGGCGCCGGTCGGCAACTGCACCACGCCGCGCATGATGGTTTCGGTCAGACGCGCACTGGCGAGTACGTGGCCGCGCGCGTTGTAGAGCTCGATGATATCGCCATCGTTAATACCTGACGCCGCCGCATCAGCCGGATGCAAACTGCACACTTCGCGGCCATCACGTTTGCCGCTCAGGCTGTAATCCCCAAAATCGAGCTGGCTGTGCAAGCGCGTCGCCGGCTGATTGGCGATCAACCAGAACGGATGATCGGCATTCGGTTGCTGCTGCGGCTCGCGCCATACCGGATGACCCGGACAGTTTTCATAATTAAAGCTGGCGATGGTGGCGGAGAAAATTTCGATTTTTCCGCTCGGCGTCGGCAGGGGCGACGCTTCTGGATCGGCGCGGAACGCGTTGATCATGCGGCCGCCATCTTTCAGCTGCGGCAGCTCCAGCACGCCTTGTTGCCAGAACTTCTCGAAGTCGGGGATCTCTACCTGATGCGCCGCCAGCTTCTGTTGCAGCTGAGCGTAATGATGCTGCAACCAGCCGCGCGTATCGCGTCCTTCGGTGAAGGCTTCTTCCCGCCCTAAACGGCGCGCCAGCTCGGTGAAAATCGCGTAATCATCTTTGGCTTCGCCGAACGGCTGCGCCACCGGCTGCATGGCAAACAAATGGCGATCGGTAGGTGCGCCGCCAATGTCTTCGCGCTCCAGCGTCATGGTGGCGGGCAAGACGATATCGGCATGGCGCGCGCTGGCGGTCCAGGCGATTTCATGGACGATCAGCGTATCCAGCTGGCAGAAAGCCTGACGCAGGCGCGCGAGATCCTGATGATGGTGGAACGGATTGCCGCCCGCCCAATATGCCAGACGGATGTGTGGATAGGTTAAGCGGCGGCCATTGTAGTCAAATTGTTTGCCGGGATTGAGCAGCATATCGGCGATACGCGCTACCGGAATCAGGCGATCGATGCCGTTCTTGCCCTGCGGCAGTGCCGGGAAACTCACCAGATTGTGATGCTTGCCGTAATGGCCTAGCGCGCCAAGCGCATAGGTGTAGCCACCGCCCGGCAAGCCCGGCTGACCGAGCGCGGCCGCCAGCACCAATCCCAGCCATACCGGTTGTTCGCCGTTTTCGGCGCGCTGCAAGGCATGCGCCACCGTCACCAGCACGCGTTTGCCGTGCAACTGGCGGGCGAAATCCCTGATGAACTCCGCGCTGACGCCGCAAATTTCTGCTGCCCACGCCGCATCGCGCGGCGTGCCATCTTCTTCGCCACGAATGTAGGCCGCCATTTCTGGCCAGCCCACGGTGTAGCGCGCGAGGAAAGCCTCGTCGGTCAGCTGTTCTGCGATCAATACCGATAACACGCCAAGGATGAAGGCCGCGTCAGTGCCCGGTCGCAGCGCCAGCCATTCGCCCTGCGCTTCCTCAGGCAGATCGCTTTTCAGCGGGCTAACCGAGATAAAGCGCGTGCCACGCTGCGCCGCCTGCTGCATAAAGCCGCGCTCGGTGTGTTCGCTCAAGCCGCCGCTGGCGACCTGTGAGTTTTTCAATGCTAAACCGCCAAATGCCAGCACGATTTCGCTGTGCTGGGCGATCTCTTCCCAACTGACGCCGCGACGGGCAATTTCATTCATGTCGCCGACGATATGTGGCAGCAACACCGACGCAGAGCCGGAGCTGTAGCTGTTAACCGAGCGCACGTAGCCGCCGAGCGTGGTGTTGAGGAAGCGATGCACCTGACTTTGTGCGTGGTGGAAGCGCCCCGCGCTTGACCATCCGTAAGAGCCGCCGAAGATGCCTTCCGGGCCATAAGTGTCGCCGACGCGTTGCAGTTCGCGCGTTACTAACGCGTAAGCGTCATCCCAGCTCACCGCGACGTACTCATCGTTGCCACGACGATCGTCCGGGCCTGGTCCGTTCTCCAGCCAGCCACGACGCACCATTGGACGGGATACGCGTGCCGGATGGTTTAACGCAGTGCGGAAGTTTTGCAGCAGCGGGCTGGGATCGGGATCGCCTTTAAACGGTTCGATAGTCAGCCGATCGCCCTGTTGCTGGGCATGAAAAGCGCCCCAATGGGCGCTGTGCATTACCGGTTTTTGCGTCATCACTGTTCCTGGCATCAAAAAAGAAAAACGGTGCCTAAAGCACCGTTGCAATAAAGTTTCTTACGCGCCCGTTTTCCGGGTCGTCGAGCACTTGCTGGGTTGGCCCCGCCGCCACGATTTTGCCGCTTTCCATAAACACAATGTTGTCGGCTACCTCGCGCGCGAAACCAATCTCGTGGGTGACCACCACCATGGTGATGCCAGAGTGCGCCAGCTGTTTAATCACCTGCAGTACTTCGCCCACCAGTTCGGGGTCGAGCGCTGACGTCGGTTCATCAAACAGCATCACGCCGGGATCCATCGCCAGCGCGCGGGCAATCGCCACACGCTGCTGCTGTCCGCCGGAGAGATTCTGCGGCCACTCTTCTTCGCGGCCTGACAAACCCACTTGCTTCAGCAGCGACAGCGCTTTGCTGGTCGCCTGCTGACGGCTCTGCTTCTTCACGCGCATCGGCGCATCCACAATGTTTTGCAACACGGTGCGGTGCGGGAACAGGTTGAACTGCTGGAACACCATGCCGATTTCGGCACGCTGACGCGCAACTTCACCGCTGCTTAACTCGTGCAGCGCCTGGCCTTTCTGCTTGTAGCCGATGATCTCGCCGCCGATGCGAATGGTGCCGCCATCCAGTTTTTCCAGATGGTTAATGCAGCGCAGCAGCGTGGATTTCCCGGAACCGGATGGCCCAAGGATCACCGTGACTGAACCGGCAGGAATATCCAGGTTCACTTCATCCAGAATGGTGACGCCAGAGAAGCGTTTGGTGACTTTACGTAATGCGATCGCCTCACCCATTGCTGACGCTCCTTTCTGCTTTCGCCGCTGAAAAACCCGGCAGCGATTTCAGCAAACTGCGTTTTTCCCGGCGTGTGACGCCACGCCCAAAATAGCGTTCCACATAGAACTGACCGACTGACAGCACCGAGGTCATCAGCAGATACCACAAGGTTGCCACCAGCAGCAGCGGAATCACTTCATAGGTGCGCTGGTAAATAATCTGCGCCGAGAACAGCACGTCCTGCAGCGAGATCACGGACACCACCGCCGTGGTTTTAAGCTGACCAATGATTTCGTTGCCGGCTGGCGGCATGATGGCGCGCATCGCCTGCGGTAGCACGGTGTGACGGAAAATCTGTGAAGGGCGATAGCCAAGCGCACGCGCGGCTTCCAGTTGGCCGTTGCCGACGCTCTGAATACCGGCACGCACAATTTCAGCGGCATAAGCGGATTGGTGCATCACCAGCGCGATCACCGCCGCACTGAATGGGCTGACTAACGCGTTAGATTGCGTGCTCCAGATTTCGCCGAGGCCCGGAATCGACAAGGCGATGGTGGGATAAAGCGCCGCGATGTTGTACCACAGGAACAGTTGCACCAGCATCGGCACACCACGGAAGAACCAGGTATAAAACCAGCTCACCCCCACC
>NZ_DALYOQ010000080.1:19551-23563 GCF_031974595.1 Pantoea sp. CTOTU46764
CCCACCAGTACCGGATTGGAGGAGAGGCGCATCAGCGCCAGCACCGTACCAAAAGCAAAACCCAGCACCACAGAGATCGCGGTGAGCTGCAGCGTCATTAATACGCCTTGCAGGATCGATTCGCCGGTAAAGTTCTCCGCAATCACGCTCCATTCGAAGCGTGGATTGTTAATCATCGAGTTCGCCATCGCCACCACGCACAACAGCACCACCAGCGCACTCAGCCAGCGTCCGTAGTAACGTTTGCCGACGATTTTCAAATCGCCGGTGTGGTCGTGAAAATCACTCATTGAAAGATTTCCTGATTGCGTTTGGCTTCTTTAACAGCACCAAAGCCGATGCCCCAGTTGTCGAGGATCTTGTTGTAGCTGCCATCTTTGATCAGCGAGTTCAGCGCGGCCTGCACGGCGGGCTCCAGCGCAGAATCTTTCGGGAACGCAACGGAAACTGGCGCATCGTGTACAGTGATTTCGCCGCTCATGGTCAGCGGTTTGATCACTTTCACCTGCCACAGCAAGCCTTCATACGGGCCAAGGAACATCGGCACGCGACCGCTTACCACCGCCTGAACTCCGGCCGGACGATCCGGGAATACTGAAACTTTGATTGGCTTTTTACCGGCCGCTTCACAGGCTTTGCTGGCGTCTTCAAGGCGCGTGACCTGCGTGGTACCGGAACCGGCACCCACTTCTTTACCGCACACATCCGCCAGTTCTTTGAATGGCGCGATGTTGGCATCTTTACGCGCGATAATGCCGAGGCGGCTGGCATCGTAGTAACCGACGAAGTCGATGATTTTGGCACGCGCTGGCGTGGCATTGATGTTGGAGAGCGCCACATCGTAACGACCGGTTTTCAGGCCGGGAATGATGTTGTCGAAACCGCCGGTGTCGCGCCACTGAACCTGGATTCCCAAGCGCTCTCCCACGGCATTCATGATATCGATTTCACGACCAGCCAACGTTTTGTTGTCTTCTTTATAGAAGGTGGTTGGCGGCGTGTTGGGGTTGGTTCCGGCAACAATGTAGCCACGTTTCACCACATCCGCCGGCAGCAAACTTTTCAGCGCGGGATCGGCCTGCACGTGGATTGAGCTGTCAGTTGGGACGGATTCATCGGCGGCGAACGCGGTGTGTGCACTCAGCGCGAGCGCAAGAATAGTCATGCCTTTGGCGAATTTCACTGGAACCTTTCTCCTGATTTATAAAAAGTTTCCCCACAGGGAAAAGGCGTTGAGGTAGCGATGGTTTTGTCTCCTGACTCACCTCGCGCGAAAGGCGCGTGGCGGAAGGAATTGTCATCCTCAGAACGTCCCGCTGAACATTCTCTGGAAGATAGATAACAATCACAAATGCGAAAAAAACATATCTATTGCCGAAATATGGCAATAGCCGCAAGCACGGTTGCAAGGCGGGATTTCCGCACCAGTTTGGCATCCAAGACTCAACAGAATTCAGAATTTGCTAATGAATCAATAGCCTGCTTATCCAATATTCATCGATACATTTCTTCTTACTCATAACGGATTCATCTAAGCAATTTAGGCGTTCCCTTCCCCGCAACGCGTACCCCGCAACGAAAAATCCTTTGTAAAGGTTTGTATTGTCAGGCTTGTTGCCGTCCCGCTGAATAGACAATGAGAAACGTTATCATTATCATGCGCATTTACTTACAATTGTTAACGTAACAGGGAGAAAACTTAAGTGAATGTAACCATGCGTGGCAAAAAGCGTCCAATTGCGCTTTTTTTAGCGGGAATGCTAACGTCGCCTGCCTTTGCAGCTGAAACCACAGAAAAGCTGGCTGACGATGAATCAATGATCGTCACCGCCGAGCAGGAGCTCAAACAGCAACCGGGCGTGTCCACCATTACGGCTGAAGACATCAAGAAAAATCCCCCTGTTAACGATCTCTCCGACATCATCCGCAAAATGCCCGGCGTAAACCTCACCGGTAACGGTGCCAGCGGCAGCCGCGGCAATAATCGTCAAATTGATATCCGTGGCATGGGCCCGGAAAACACCTTGATAATGATCGACGGCGTGCCGGTTTCTTCACGTAACTCAGTGCGTTACAGCTGGCGCGGCGAGCGTGATTCACGCGGCGATACCAATTGGGTGCCAGCGGAAATGGTGGAGCGCATTGAAGTGATTCGAGGCCCAGCCGCTGCACGTTACGGTTCTGGCGCGGCAGGCGGCGTGGTGAATATCATTACCAAGCGTCCAACCAATGACTGGCACGGCTCGCTGTCGCTCTACACCAGCCAGCCGGAAAACGATAAAGAAGGCGATACGCGACGCGCTAACTTCAATCTCAGCGGCCCGCTGGCCGGTGATGCCTTGACCATGCGTCTGTACGGCAATATTAACCGTACCGATGCCGATGCGTTCGATATCAACACCGCCGAAAACGGTTCTTACGCGGCGGGCCGTGAAGGCGTGCGCAATAAAGACATCAATACCGTGCTGTCGTGGAAAATCACGCCGCTGCAAATTGTCGACTTCTCTTACGGCTACAGCCGTCAGGGCAACATTTACGCCGGTGATACGCAAAACAGTAACAGCAACGCCAGCACCGACGGTTTAGTCGAATCGCTGTACGGCGATGAAACGAACCGCATGTATCGCCAAACCTACGGCATTGCGCACAACGGAATCTGGGATTGGGGAACCTCGAAGCTCAACTTCAACTACGAGAAAACCAATAACACGCGTCTGCAGGAAGGCACTGCTGGTCGTACCGAAGGGATGATCAACAGCGATACGTACGCTACCAGCCGTTTGGAAAGCTATCGCGCGGGCGGAGAGATCAACTTCCCGTTGCAGCTGCTGGTTGATCAAACCGTGACGCTGGGCGCGGAGTGGAACCGCGACGAGCTGAACGATCCGGCATCAATGCTGGCGTCCAACGCGAGCGGCGTCAATCTGCCAGGCAGCTCTGGCGATCCGTCGCAGCGCAGCAGTAAGAACAGCGCTACCATCAGTTCTCTGTTCTTCGAAGACAACATTGCTGCCACCGATACCACCGAAGTGATCCCAGGCCTGCGCTTTGATTATCACGATCAGTTTGGTGCCAACTGGAGCCCAAGCCTGAACGTTTCACAAGGGTTAGGCGACTACTTCACCCTGAAAGCCGGTATTGCGCGGGTGTTTAAAGCGCCGAACCTCTATCAGTCAACGCCGGGTTATCTGCTCTCGACGCGTGGCAACGGCTGCCCGATTGGTCTCAGCCAATGTTATCTGCTGGGTAACGACGATCTCGATGCCGAAACCAGCGTCAACAAAGAGATTGGTCTGGAATTCAGCAACGAAGGCTACGTCGCGGGCATCACCTGGTTCCGCAATGACTACAAAAACAAAATTGTGTCGGGCACCGAGCCGGTGTATTCCAGCACGCGACCGGTTTTTAACGTATTGCGCTGGGAAAACGGCGGCAAAGCGATCGTGGAAGGACTGGAAGGTAATCTGACCATTCCTTTAATTGCCGATACGCTGGAATGGCGCTCCAACGCTACCTACATGTTCCGCTCCGAAAGTAAGGAAACCGGCAATCCGCTGTCCGTGATCCCGGAATTCACCATCAACTCGCAGCTGGAGTGGCAGGCGACGCAGGATCTCAGCGCCAACATCAACTGGACGCAGTATGGCCTCCAGAAACCGCGTCAAAATGCAGAGACCAATATCGATACCTCGAACATGACAACGCAGGAAATCAGCCCGTATTCGGTGTTTGGTTTGAACCTCAATTACGACATCAGCAAAAACCTGCGCGCCAATGCCGGTATCAACAACCTGTTTGATAAACGCATTTACCGCGAGAATTCAGGTGCGTCGACCTATAACGAGCCGGGCCGAGCATATTATGCCGGTGTGACGATGTCGTTTTGATTGAGCTGGGTTTTGGTCGCCATGAATGGCGTAATGCTTGTCAGATAAGCAGTGTACTGGCATCGCAGAAGTTCCGACCGCTAAGCATCTGGCAGTTTCAGAATACTAGAAGTAGGCGGCCGGGC
>NZ_DALYOQ010000081.1:0-23469 GCF_031974595.1 Pantoea sp. CTOTU46764
ATCGAACCTGCAACTAGCCCTTAGGAGGGGCTCGTTATATCCATTTAACTAAGGAGACGCCGGGCGCGCAGTATAGCGCACCGCGAACCTGATTTTAACTATGCAGCGGTTGTTTGCTCAATCTATCAGCAATTTAAGACCAGGCTTACGCCTGTTTTTGCTTCTCTTTCCGCTTCTGTTCCGCACGTGCTTTGGCTTTCGCCGCTTCACTCATATCGTTACGAATCTGCGCATGGCTAATCAAGGCAAATATCAGCGTACCGCCCGTGATGTTGCCAAGCAGCGTTGGCAGAGCAAATGGCCAGAAGAATTCGTACCATGGCAGCGTGCCCGCAAACACCAGATACAGCACCTCGACCGAACCGACCACGATATGCGCTAAATCCCCTAACGCCACCAGCCAGGTCATCATCACGATCACCACAATTTTCGCCGCGCCCGCATACGGGAACATCCACACCATGGTGGCGATAATCCAGCCGGAGATCACCGCATTAGCGAACATTTCGCTGGGGGAATTGACCATCACTTTTTCACTGATGGCGGTAAACGCCTGACGCGTCGCATCGTCGAAGATCGGCATATGATTAAAAGCGAGCGCGCCCAACGCGGTACCCATCAGATTGCCGAGCAGCACCACGCACCAGAGACGCAACAGCAGCGCAAAGTTGCTGCCGGTCGGTTTGTGCATTACCGGCAAAACGGCGGTAACGGTGTTCTCGGTGAACAATTGCTGGCGCGCCATAATGACAATGACAAAGCCAAAGGTATAACCCAGATTTTCGAGTAAAAAAGCGCCGGGCACGCCTTTGAGGTGGACCTGGAAAATGCCTTTCGCCATCAGCGAAGCGCTCATTGACAATCCGGCCGCTACCGCCGACCAAAGCAGCGCCATACCATCGCGCTCGAGCTCTTTTTCACCGTCCTGACGTATTTCCTCATGAATTGCCGCCGCCTGCGAGGGCAGGGCATCTTCATCCACTTCAATCTCCTTGCCTTGTTCCTTCTCATCACTCTCTACATCGTTGTCACTGTTTGAAATCGATGGTGATTGTTTCATGTTTCCCTCGGGTGATAATGCCATTGCGCAATAAGCGTAGCTGGTTTTGGCAAGGTCATTTTGTTACGAAGATTCAATTTAAGAGTAACGAAATTTTAACTGAGTTGGTTTTTTGAGCAATTTCTTGATCTGATGCGCACGAATACCCCATTTGGGGTAAGTGGGAGCCAGCTCACAGACTTCGGCCCACAGATTCAATGTGGTATTATCGCCGCCTCATTCATTGCCGTGATTCTCCCTTCTATGCTCGAAGTCATTAATCTCTCATGCGTTCGTGATGAGCGAACCTTGTTTCATGGGTTGAGCTTCCGTGTGCAACCGGGTGACATTGTGCAAATTGAAGGGCCAAACGGAGCCGGGAAAACCTCGCTGCTGCGCCTGTTGGCGGGATTAAGCCGGGCGGAAGAGGGCGACGTGATGTGGCAGTCACAGTCGATTCGTCAGCAGCGCGAAATATGGCAACAAAATCTGCTCTATCTCGGCCATCACCCCGGCGTGAAATCGGTACTCTCACCGCTGGAGAACCTGCATTTCTGGCACGGCAGCAGCAATGAAGACGCGATTTTTGATGCGCTTGAGCAGGTCGATCTGCTGGGTTTTGAAGAGGTGCCAGTGGCGCAACTCTCCGCCGGACAGCAGCGGCGTGTGGCATTAGCCCGCCTGTGGCTCAGCCCGGCGTCGATATGGATCCTCGATGAGCCTTTGACCGCCATCGATAAAGGCGGTGTGGAAAAATTAATGGCGCGATTCGCCACCCATGCCGATAACGGCGGAGCGGTGATTCTGACTACGCATCAGGATCTGCCCGATAACAGCGCGCGCGTGCGTAAAATTCGTCTTACTTCGGAGTGGGCTTGATGTTAGGTCGGGTCATTCAGCGCGAATTAAAAATCGCCTTTCGCAGCGGCGCGGAAGTGATCAATCCACTGTGGTTTTTCCTGATTGTTATCACGCTGTTTCCATTAGGTATCGGACCGGAGCCGCAGCAACTGGCGCGCATTGCGCCGGGCGTGGCGTGGGTTGCCGCATTACTGGCCTCATTGCTGGCGCTTGAACGACTGTTTCGTGACGATTTTCTTGATGGTTCGCTCGAGCAACTACTTCTGCTGCCAACACCGCTGCCGGTTACGGTGCTGGGCAAAGTGATTGCACACTGGCTGATTACCGGGCTGCCACTGATTTTACTGTCGCCGCTGGCGGCATTGTTGCTGTCGCTGGATTTTGCCGGCTGGCGCGCGATGGCGTTAACGCTGCTACTTGGCACGCCAACGCTAAGCTTTCTCGGCGCGATTGGGACCGGGTTAACCGTTGGGCTGCGGCGCGGCGGCGTATTACTAAGTCTGCTGGTATTGCCGTTGTCGATACCGGTTCTGATATTCGCCAGCGCGGCGATTGATGCCGCCGGAATGGGATTGCCGATCGGGGGTTATCTGGCGATTCTCGGCGCGATGCTGGCCGTCAGCGCAACGCTGTCGCCGTTTGCGACAGCAGCAGCTTTGCGTATCAGTCTGCATTAATTCGTGTCGCCTCAGAGCGGCCGAAACCTGAATTCTCTTTATTGTGAGCTATGCAAAATGTGGAAATGGTTACACCAGTGGGCAAAGCCTGAGCGGCTTTACCAGCTATGCGGTCGCTTAATTCCGTGGTTCGCGGTGCTGGGTGTTGGCACGCTGTTACTCGGCTGGATCTGGGGCTTCGGCTTTGCACCGGCAGATTATCAGCAGGGCAACAGCTTCCGGATTATGTACATTCACGTGCCTGCAGCGATGTGGTCGATGGGCGTGTATGCGTCAATGGCTATTGCGGCGTTCATCGGCCTGGTGTGGCAGATGAAGATGGCCGATCTGGTCTCGGCGGCGATGGCGCCAATTGGCGCGGTGTTTACTTTTATCGCGCTGATTACCGGTTCCGCCTGGGGTAAACCGATGTGGGGAACCTGGTGGATCTGGGATGCCCGACTGACATCCGAGCTGGTGCTGCTGTTTCTCTATATGGGCGTAATCGCGCTCTATCACTCCTTTGAAGACCGTCGCACCGCCGGGCGCGCTGCTGGCATTTTGATTCTGGTTGGCGTGGTTAATCTGCCGATCATTCACTTCTCGGTACAGTGGTGGAACACGCTGCATCAGGGCTCATCCGGTATTCTGCAGCAGGCCATCGATCCCAGCATGCGCACACCGCTGCGCTGGTCCATTCTCGGCTATCTGCTGGTGTTTGGTGCTTTGACCTTAATGCGCTTGCGCAATCTGATTCTGTTTACCGAACGTCATCGTCCGTGGGCGATTGATGTGGCGCAGCGAGGAAGCAAATCATGACGCCAGCCTTTGCATCGTGGAGCGATTTCTTCGCCATGGGCGGCTATGCCTTTTACGTTTGGCTCGCCGTTATCCTCACGTTGATCCCATTATTCGGTCTGGTGCTGCACACCGTGCTGTTCCGCCGCCGTTTGCTGGCAGAAATTCGCCAGCGTCAGTCCAGGGAGCGCCGCATTCGCGCGGCTAAATCGAAAAAAGCTGCCGATGAAGCAGCGGGAGAATCCGTGTGAATATCCGTCGTCGTAATCGCCTGTACGTGGCGATCGCGGTGTTGATCGGGCTTGGCCTGGCGACCGCGCTGGTGATGTACGCGCTGCGTTCCAACATCGACCTGTTTTATACCCCGAGTGAAATCATCAATGGCAAGGGCGAAGATCATCAGAAGCCTGAACCGGGCCAGCGTTTGCGCATTGGCGGCATGGTGATGCCGGGCAGCGTCAAGCGCGATCCGAAAACCCTCGCGGTCTCTTTCAAACTGTATGACGCCAACGGCGTGGTCAGTGTTACCTACGAAGGCATTCTGCCGGACCTGTTCCGTGAAGGGCAGGGCGTGGTGGCGCAAGGCGTGCTCGAAGAGGGCAATCTGGTGAACGCCAAAGAAGTGCTGGCGAAACACGATGAAAAATATACGCCACCTGAAATCGAAGATGCGATGAAGAAGAATCACACAGGACCTGCGGCAGCCTATCAGCAGTCAGGTGCGCAATCATGATGCCGGAAATTGGTAGCTTTCTGCTGTGTCTGGCGCTGGGTTTAGCGCTACTGTTGAGTGTCTATCCGCTGTGGGGCGCGGCGCGTCAGGATGCGCGTTTGATGGCGATGGCGCGCCCGTTAACCTGGGGCATGTTCATCTGCGTCGCCGCCTCCTTTGCCGTGTTGGTTCACGCCTTTGTGGTGAATGATTTCACCGTTGGCTATGTCGCCACCAACTCCAACACCTTGTTGCCGGTTTACTATCGTATTGCCGCAACCTGGGGCGCGCACGAAGGTTCACTGCTGCTGTGGGTGTTGCTGCTCAGCACCTGGACGCTGGCGGTGGCGATCTTCAGTCGTGGTATGCCGCAGGATGCGCTGGCGCGCGTGCTGGCGGTGATGGGCATGATTAACCTCGGCTTCCTGCTGTTTATCATTCTGACCTCGAACCCATTTACCCGCACCTTGCCAAATTTCCCGATTGACGGGCGCGATCTCAACCCGATGCTGCAGGATATCGGTCTGATCTTCCATCCGCCGCTGCTGTACATGGGTTACGTTGGTTTCTCGGTGGCCTTTGCGTTTGCCATTGCTTCGCTGATGGCCGGACGTCTGGATACCGCATGGGCGCGGTGGTCACGTCCGTGGACCACCGCCGCGTGGGTGTTCCTGACTATCGGCATCGTGCTCGGTTCAGCGTGGGCTTATTACGAACTCGGCTGGGGCGGCTGGTGGTTCTGGGATCCGGTCGAAAACGCCTCCTTTATGCCGTGGCTGGCTGGTACCGCGCTGATGCACTCGCTGGCGGTAACGGAAAAACGCGGTAGCTTCAAATCGTGGACGGTATTACTGGCGATCACCGCATTCTCGTTAAGCCTGCTGGGTACTTTCCTCGTGCGTTCCGGCGTGCTGGTTTCCGTGCACTCGTTCGCCTCCGATCCGGCGCGCGGCATGTTTATTCTCGCCTTCCTGGTGATTGTGATTGGCAGCTCGCTGCTGCTGTACGCGTTGAAAGGCGGTCAGGTGCGCAGCCGCGTACAGAGCGAAACCTGGTCACGCGAATCCTTCCTGCTGGGTAATAACGTGCTGCTGATCGCCGCGATGCTGGTGGTGTTACTCGGTACGCTGCTGCCGCTGGTGCATAAACAGCTCGGTCTCGGCAGCATCTCGGTGGGTGAACCGTTCTTCAACACCATGTTTACCTGGCTGATGGCACCGTTCGCGCTGATGTTGGGTATCGGTCCGCTGGTGCGCTGGCGTAAAGACCAACCGCAGAAGCTGTGGAAGCGCCTCGGCGTCGGTATGGTCGTCACGCTGATTCTTTCCATCGCGCTGCCGTGGCTGCTGCAGGATCGCATTGAGGCGATGACGGTTATCGGCCTGCTGATGTCGATCTGGGTGATCATGCTGACGTTGATGGAGCTGCACGAGCGCGCCACCCATCGTCACGCCTTCATCAAAGGTTTGCGTCATCTGTCGCGCAGCCATTGGGGTATGGTGCTGGGGCATCTGGGCGTGGCGGTGACCGTGGTGGGTATCGCCTTTAGCACCCAATACAGCGTTGAGCGTGATGTGCGCATGAAGGCGGGCGATACCGTTGATATCCACAATTATCACTTTACCTTCCACGGCGTGCGCAACCTGCAAGGGCCGAACTACAGCGGCGGCGTGGCGGTGATTGAAGTGGCGCGCAATGGCAAGCTGGAAGCGGTGATGCAGGCGGAAAAACGCTTCTATGCAGCCGCGCGCACCATGATGACCGAAGCGGCGATCAGCGGCGGTTTCACCCGCGATCTCTATGCGGCGCTGGGTGAAGAGCTGGATGATGGTTCATGGGCGGTGCGGATTTACTACAAACCGTTTGTACGCTGGATCTGGTACGGCGGCGTGTTTATGGCGGTGGGCGGCTTGTTCTGCCTGTTCGATCCGCGCTATCGCTCACGCAAAAAAGAAGAGCGCGAGGAGCTGGCATGAACAAAAAAATTCTGTTTATCCCATTGGTTCTATTCCTGCTGCTGGCTGCGGCACTGTTGTGGCAGCTGTCGCGCAACGCCAACGGCGATGATCCAACGCGTCTCGAATCAGCGTTGATCGGCAAGCCGGTACCCGTATTCAAACTGGAAGCGCTCGATCAACCCGGCAAAATCTACGATCAGCAGGTGCTGACCGACGGCAAACCGATTCTGCTCAACGTCTGGGCGACCTGGTGCCCAACCTGCCGCGCGGAGCATCAATACCTCAACACGCTGGCGGAAAAAGGCATTCGCGTGGTTGGCCTCAATTATAAAGACGATCGCACCAAAGCGGTGACCTGGCTGAACACGCTGGGCAATCCTTATGCGCTCAGCTTGTATGACGGCAACGGGATGCTCGGTCTCGATCTCGGCGTTTACGGCGCACCGGAAACCTTCCTGATCGACGGCAAAGGGATCATTCGTTATCGCCACGCAGGCGACATGAACGATCGCGTCTGGCTCGAAGAAGTGAAACCGCTGTGGGACAAATACAACAAGGAGGCGGGCGTATGAAACGGCTGCTTCTATTGTTAGCGGGCATTCTGCTCAGCACCAGCCTGTGGGCGGCGATTGATACGTATCAGTTCGATTCGGTGCAGCAGGAAGAGCAATACCGCGATCTCACCGCATCGCTGCGTTGCCCGAAATGCCAGAACAACAGCATTGCCGATTCCAATGCGATGATCGCGTCGGATATGCGTCTCAAAGTCTACGAGTTGATGAAGCAGGGCGAAAGCCGCCAGCAGATCATTGATTACATGGTGGCGCGTTACGGTAATTTCGTCACCTATGAGCCGCCGGTAACGCCCTCCACGCTGATTTTGTGGGTGGGTCCAGCGCTGTTTGTGGTGCTGGGCGCGCTGATCATTATTTTGCGCAATCGCCGCGGCAGAGCGCGTAGCGAACTCGACGAAAATGAACAACAGCGCCTTGCGGCGTTACTTAAGCGTGACGGGAAGCCGTAATGACTGGATTCTGGATTACCCTGATTATTTTACTGCTGGCGGCTATCGCGCTGTTTCTGCGTGCCGGCTGGCGTCAGCGCGAGGCCAGCAGTGGCGATCGCGATCGTCTCAACACCGATTTCTATCAGCAGCGCCTGCGCGAGCTGAAGCGTGATGAAGAAGAGGGCGTGGTGGCTGAGCGCCCGGAAATGGTGCGCGAGCTGCAACAAACGCTGTTAACCGATGTGCCGCAACAAGATGCTGCCACCATTCATCACAGCAGCCGCTGGGTATTGCTGCCAGGCGTGATGGTGCTGTTGGTGGTGTCGGTTGGCATGTATCTGAAAATCGGCGGACTGGCGCAGCAAACCGCGTTTGTTAGCGTGCAACAAGAGTATCCTGCCTTACGTGCGCGCGTGATGGATCCCAAAGCGCAGCCGCTGACTATGGAAGAGCTGGCGCGTCTGCAGCTGGGTCTGCGCAGTTCGCTGCAAAATGACTCTTCAAACCTCAACGATTGGGCGATGCTGGGCCGCCTTGGCATGGTGCTGAATAACGCCACCGATGCCAGCCAGGCATTTGAACATGCTCTGCAGCTGGCGCCAGACAATATCGAACTGCAGCAGGATTACGCCGAAGTGCTGACGCGCTCCAGCGATCCGCAGGATAACCGTCAGGCCAACGTGTTGCTGAAAGAGCTGCTGAAACGCGATCACAGCGATGTGCGTACGCTGAGTCTGCTGGCGTTTAACGCCTTCGAACAGCAGCAGTACAACGAGGCAATTGGTGCATGGCAGGTGATGCTGAAACTGTTACCGGCAGGCGATCGTCGCATCACCATGATCGAGCGCAGCATTGAACAAGCGAAAACTGACGCGGGACAGCAAAATAGCAATCTGGCATTGACGGTGAGTTTGACGCCGCAGGCAGAAAAAATGTTACCGCAAGGCGGAGTGTTGTATATTTCTGTGTCTAACGGTGTTTCACCGGTGCCTGTGGCTGTGAAGCGTTTACCGCTCAGCCACTTCCCGTTATCGCTCACGCTGGATGACAGCAATGCCATGATGCCGGATCGCCTACTTTCGGCGCAGCATCAGGTGCAAGTCAGGGTGCGTATTTCGCGCGACGGCAGTGCCAATCCGCAGTCTGGCGACTGGTTTGGATTAAGCGCGGTTACCCCCTGGAATGGTCATCAGCAACTGGCTGTGGAAATTAATCAACAGCAGCCCTGAAGCGATACCTTACTGATCCGCACAGGGAGAGAAGAATGAATAACCGCCTGACCGGTCTGGCGTTAGCCAGCTTACTGCTGGTGGGTTGTGCCAGCTCAAAACCGGCTGACAATACGGAACCTGCGCAGCGCAGCGATCCGTTGGAAGGCTTTAACCGCACGATGTTTAACTTCAACTACAACGTGCTGGATCCGTATGTTCTGCGTCCGGTGGCGGTAGCCTGGCGCGATTATGTGCCGGTGCCGGCACGTAGCGGCATAAGTAATGTATTAGCTAACGTGGAAGAACCTGCCAGCATGGTCAACGCTATTCTGGTGGGTGAGCCGCGTCAGGCAGGTATCCACTTTACCCGTTTCTTCCTGAACACCGTGTTAGGACTGGGTGGATTAATTGACGTGGCGGGAAAAGCCAATCCGGAGCTGGCGCGTGAAGTGCCGCATCGCTTTGGTAGCACGCTGGGACGCTATGGCGTTGGTTACGGTCCGTATGTTGAACTACCGGCTTACGGCAGCTTCACCATCCGTGAAGATGGCGGTGACTTCGTCGATACGCTCTATCCGGTATTAAGCTGGCTGAGCTGGCCGATTTCGGTGGGTAAATGGACGCTGGAAGGGATTGAAACCCGTGCACAGTTGCTGGATTCGGACGCCATTTTGCGTCAGCAGCAAGATCCGTACGCCTTCATTCGTAATGCCTACTTCCAACGACATGACTTTATCGCCAATGGCGGTAAGTTGAAGCCGGAAGATAATCCGAACGCCAGTGCGATTCAGGATGATCTGAAAGATATCGATTCGCAGTAAAAGAAAAAGGCGACTCATTAAGTCGCCTTTTTTTATCAAGCTAAGCATCAGAACTTGTAGTTAAAGTTCGCGCCGTACAGCCAGGCTTTACCTTCAGAGTTAAAGGTATACGGGCCTTCTTTCACGGTGACTTTCTGACCGTGCATGTAAGAAATACCCAAGTCGACGGAAGCATCTTCATTGAACGCGTATGACGCACCGGCGCTCAACCATAGACGATCCTGATCCGGGATGGAGATAGAACGCTTATCGGCCGGAACCGGGCTGTCATCAAAGGCGATACCGGTACGGAAGGTCCAGTTGTCGTCATAGAAGTACGAGGTACCTAACGCGATACGATAGGCATCGTGGAAGCCTTCATCCTTGTAAAACAGCGTCTGGCCATTGCTGCCGGTGGCTTTCAGCTCCTGAAATTGGCTCCAGCTGGTATACGTAAGGCTATAGTGAACCGCCCATTGTGGTGCGACTTTATGGTAGCCGGACAATTCCCACATCTCAGGCAGATTCAGTGTCAGAGAACCCGGAATGGTTGAGCCGCCGGTACCGTAAGGCAGGCCTAACAGCTGTGCCTGTGGCAGAGAGTTCACGTAACCCGGCAGGCTGCTTTTGTAATCGCCGTCAAAGTCGATTTTAACTTCTGAGCGATAGGTGAAACCGAAGCGGTTGTTCTTATCCACTTCATACAAAATGCCGGCGTTCCAGCCGTAACCCCATTCATCACCCTTTAAATGGGCAATTTGGGTATCGGCAGGAATGCCCAGCGCTGCGCCAGATTCACCAGCATAACGCTCAATCTTCGCCTTGGCATAAACCGCATCAAATCCGATACCAAAGCTGAAATTCTCATTCAGTCGATAAGCGGTGCTGATATTAAAGTTGCCGGTCATCAGGTCGGTTTTGCCGCCATAACCCCCTGCGGTATAGCCATTATTGAATTCGGTTGCCAGACCATAGTTAGAGGTTGCAGACGCACCAATCCACCACTGATCGTTAATCGGATGCACATAGTGAAGATTAGGGATCCACTGATTCGGCGCAATATTTTTCGCGTCAAGGCTGCGACCAGAAGGGCTTTGACCGCTAATATCCACTTCAGGATCAATATAAACCGCACCAATCGAGAAAGAAGGGCGATCCATTAACGCCATAGTTGCCGGGTTACGGCTGGCAGAGGCGGCGGTATCACCCATCGCACCTTCACCGGAATACGCACGACCTAAACCAATTGCTGAGAATTCATTCAGTTGAAAGCCCGCGGCGTAAACATGAGAACAGACGAGCGTTACTGCAGCTGCCACAGCTGACTTTGCAAACAGGTTTTTATGGTTCATGACCACAACCTCATCTAGATTTATTATTTAACGTTGTTACGTCGCGTAACAAAGAGCGGCGAATTGTAGGGACTGACGACAAAACCACATATCAGACCAGTGCGACGAGTATAGGTCCGACCTGTGTATTTGTTGCAATATTGTTTTTTAAATATTTCTGATTTGATCGATAAAATCAGATCTGCTTAACAAAATCTTAGCGGTTGGCCTTCAACATAGCTTTCAATTTTGTTCTGGATCAATTTTTAGTGTGATATTCGTCACTTAGCGGGTTGATCGTGGATGTGAAAACGCAGCAGGCGTACACTTTGCGGCAGAAAATGATCCGATTGTGTTGAATTTATCGTCAGGAGAAAACCATGACTGATGCCATTAAAAAATGTAGTGCGAACGAAACGGCCGCCTGCTGCTGTGTCGATGTGGGAACCGTGATGGACAATACCGATTGCACCGCGAGCTGGTCGGGCGTGTTTGCCGATCGTCATGCGGCGGATGCGATGCTGGCGCATTTGACCGAGCGCGCACGTCAGGTGGAATCCGATCCCTGCGATATTCGCGCGGATTTTGCCAATGAAGGCGACGCTGTGCGCCTGTCTATCGACTTCACCTTTGCCTGCCAGGCGGAAACCCTGATTTTCCAGCTCGGCCTACGCTAATCCCGTCGCTGCCGAAACCCCTTCGGCAGCCTTAACTCATTTTCGTGTATTCCCTCGCACTTTTTTCCTCTGCTTATTGGCTACTTAGCAACACTTAGTTAACACTGATGATCAGGTCAGACCTGTTTGGCAATGATGCCCCGGTCAAAAATTACAGGTGATTGCAATGAGCAAAGCGCAGCCGCTGCTGACGCGTCAGGGCGAACGTATCGCCATAACCCACGGATTACGCACCCCTTTTGCCCGTCAGGCGACCGATTTTCACGGCATTCCCGCGCTGGAGTTGGGACGCATGGTGATCAGCGAACTAGTGGCGCGCAGTGAATTACCGGTCGAGATTATCGATCAACTGGTGTTTGGCCAGGTGGTGCAGATGCCGGAAGCGCCGAATATTGCGCGTGAAATTGTTCTGAGCAGCGGACTAAGCGTACATACCGATGCGTATAGCGTCAGTCGCGCCTGCGCCACCAGTTTTCAGGCGGTGGCAAACGTGACGGAAAGTTTGATGGCGGGCACCATTGATGTCGGCATTGCCGGTGGCGCGGATTCATCCTCGGTGCTGCCGATTGGCGTCAGTAAAACGCTGGCGCGTGCGCTGGTGGATCTCAACAAAGCGCGCAGCTTCAGCCAAAAACTCAGCATCCTGCGTCGTTTGCGTCCGCGCGATTTGTTGCCAGTGCCACCGGCAGTGGCGGAGTATTCCACTGGCTTACGCATGGGCGATACCGCCGAGCAGATGGCGAAAAGCCACGGCATCACCCGTGAACAGCAGGATGCGTTAGCGCTGCGTTCGCACCAGCATGCGGCGCGCGCCTGGCAATCGGGCGTAGTCACTCAGGAAGTGATGCCGGCGTTTGTGCCGCCGTGGAAAGCGCCCATCGAGCAGGACAACAATATTCGCTTCAACGCCAGCGCCGCCGATTATGCCAAACTGCGCCCGGCATTTGATCGTCGCCACGGTTCGGTGACCGCCGCCAACAGCACGCCGCTGACCGATGGCGCCGCAGCGGTGATCCTGATGCGTGAAGGGCGCGCGCGCGAACTCGGCATTCAGCCGCTTGGCTATCTGCGCAGCTACGCCTTTACGGCGATTGATGTCTGGCAGGACATGCTGCTCGGTCCGGCGTACGCTTCGCCGTTGGCGCTGGACCGCGCCGGCATCACGCTCAACGATCTGACGCTGATTGATATGCACGAAGCCTTTGCCGCACAAACCTTAGCCAACCTGAAAATGTTCCGTGACGAACGCTTTGCGCGCGAGGTGCTGAATCGTCCGCATGCGTTAGGCGAAGTGAATGAAGAACGCTTTAACGTGCTCGGCGGATCGATTGCTTATGGTCATCCGTTTGCTGCCACCGGCGCGCGCATGATCACACAAACGCTGCACGAACTGCGGCGGCGCGGCGGCGGTTTAGGATTGGTCACCGCCTGTGCGGCGGGCGGCCTGGGCACAGCAATGGTTCTGGAGGCCGAATAATGAGCGAATCCGCCTTTCATTTACATATGCGCCTCGACCATGTCGGTGTGATTACCATCGATGTGCCGGGCGAGAAGATGAACACGCTGAAGGCCGAGTTTGTGCCGCAGATCAAAGCGGTGCTGGATGACGCGCGCAGCCATCAGGATTTGGCCGGATTAGTGTTGATCTCCGGCAAGCCAGACAACTTTGTTGCCGGTGCGGATATCAGCATGATCGCCAGCTGCAAAACGGCTGAAGAAGCTGAAGCGCTGGCAAAGCAGGGACAAGATGTGATGGCGATGATTGCCGCGCTGCCGTTTCCGGTGGTGGCGGCGATTCACGGTGCCTGCCTTGGCGGCGGCCTCGAGCTGGCGCTGGCCTGCGATGCGCGCATCTGTTCACTGGATGACAAAACGCGCCTCGGTTTGCCGGAGGTACAGCTCGGTTTGCTGCCGGGTTCTGGCGGTACGCAACGTTTGCCGCGCCTGATTGGCGTGCAGCAGGCGCTGCCGCTGATTCTCACTGGCAAACAGCTGCGCGCCAAACAGGCGCTCAAACTCGGGATTGTGGATGACGCGGTGCCGCAATCGATTCTGCTGGAAACGGCAATTGCACGCGTACATAAAGGAAAAGGCGCACGCCGGGAACTTTCGCGCCGCGATCGTTTACTGCAAGGACCGATTGCGCGTCAGGTGCTGTTTTCACTGGCACAGCGTCAAACCCACAGCAAAACCCAGGGCAACTATCCTGCGGCTGACCGTATTCTTGAAGTGGTGCGCATCGGTCTGGAGCAGGGCAGCAGTGCCGGACATGAAGCGGAAGCGCGCGCCTTTGGACAACTGGCGATGACGCCAGAATCGGCCGCGCTGCGCAGCCTGTTCTTCGCCTCAACTGCCTTAAAGAAAGACTCGATGGCCAGTGTTGAACCGCAAGCGCTGAAGCAGATTGGCGTGCTTGGCGGCGGATTGATGGGCGGCGGCATTGCCAGCGTCACGGCGCTGAAAGCCGGTTTGCCGGTGCGCATTAAAGACATCAATCTCGTTGGTGTGAATCATGCACTGCAATACAGCTGGGACTTGTTGAGCAACAAGGTGAAGCGGCGTCAGCTGAAAGCGGCCGAACGTCAGCAGCAGATGGCGCGCATTAGCGGCGGCAACGATTATCAAGGATTCAGCCAGCGCGATCTGGTGATCGAAGCGGTATTTGAGGATCTGGCGCTCAAGCAGCAGATGGTCAGCGAAATCGAAAGCCATTGCCAGCCGCACACCATATTTGCCTCCAATACCTCGTCGCTACCGATTGCCGACATTGCCGCCCATGCGCAGCGACCGGAAAATATTATCGGCCTGCATTACTTCAGCCCGGTGGACAAAATGCCGCTGGTGGAGGTGATTCCGCATGCCAATACCTCAGCGCAAACGCTGGCGAACACGGTGCAGCTGGCGCGTCAGCAGGGCAAAACAGCGGTGGTGGTGGCGGATCGTCCCGGCTTTTACGTTAACCGCATTCTCGCACCCTATATAAATGAAGCGATGCACTGTTTGCAGGAGGGTGAGCCGATCGAGCATATCGATCGCGCTTTAGTGAAATTCGGTTTTCCGGTTGGGCCGCTGCAGCTGCTGGATGAAGTGGGCATTGATGTCGGCAGCAAAATCAGCCCGATTCTCGAGCAGGCTTACGGTTCTCGCTTCAGCGCACCCAACGCCGCGAACGCCATTCTGGCTGATGGCAGAAAAGGGCGTAAGAACCACAAAGGGTTCTACCTCTACCAACGTTCGCGCTGGCCGGGCAAGCGTAAAGCCGATGCGTCAATCTACACGCTGTTGAACATCAAACCGCAGGCGAAGCAGAGCGAAGCGCAGATTGCTGAGCGCTGCGTATTGATGATGCTGAACGAAGCGGCACGCTGTTTGGATGAAGCGGTGATCCGCAACGCGCGGGATGGCGATATTGCGGCGGTGTTTGGCATCGGCTTCCCGCCGTTCCTTGGCGGTCCGTTCCGCTATATGGATCAGCGCGGCATTGGCGATATCGTCAAAGCATTAAGCTCATTAATACAGCAACACGGCGAGCGTTTTGCGCCAGGTGAAGCGCTGATCGCAATGTCAGAACAGCAAACGAATTTTTACACTTCTGCACAATCGTGAATAGGCGCACAGATTCAGCGGGTTAGTTAGAGGGCTGCGCAGCGGTAAGCGCAGCACCATTCTGAGATATGCTTATTTAATAAACAACCGGTTGACTATACTGAAGCCATTGGGGTAAAACACACCGTTCATTCGCAGAATGAAGCGTCTGGTGCTGTGGTACCGGGCGATATCGACAAACAACAGCGGTGCTTTATGCAAGTTTTTATCATGCGTCATGGCGACGCAGCTCTGGAAGCAGCGAGTGATTCAGTTCGACCTCTCACCCTCTGTGGCTGTGATGAATCGAGAGCGATGGCGAGTTGGCTCAACAGCAAAACGCCAGCAATCGATCGGGTATTAGTGAGTCCGTATCTGCGCGCCGAGCAAACGCTGGCAACGGTACGTGAAACGCTGAAGTTGCCGGAAGGGCAGGATGTGTTGCCGGAACTTACGCCAGGCGGCGATCCCGCTATGGTAGCCAGCTATTTGCAGGTGCTGGCGCAGAAAGGGGTTAAATCGGCGCTGGTGATTTCACACTTGCCGCTGGTGGGTTATCTGGTTTCTGAACTCTGCCCGCAGGAAGCGCCGCCGATGTTCGCGACCTCTGCGATAGCCTGTGTGAACTTTGATGCAGAGGCCTGCGAAGGCAAGCTGGAGTGGCAGGTCAGCCCGTCAAAATTGGCTAAAGCAATCTAATCTCTATGGGCCGCTAGCAAACGCGGCCCTATCCTTTTGTAGCGCGGCACGTCACGGCAGTTCAGGCGGCTGCCACTCTTCCACTTCTATCAGCACCAGCAGCGCGGCGTCTCCGCCGAACATTTTCGGTGCCTGATGAAACGCCATCACATGCGGATGTTGTGCCAGCCACAGCGGTGTTTGCTGCTTGAGGATATGTTTACCGTGTCCGGTCATGACGCTGGCGCAGAACAGATGCTCACGACGGCAGGCGGCGATTAGCGCGCCGAGCTCCTGCTTGGCCTGCATCTGCGTTAAGCCATGCAGATCGAGAAAAATTTCCGGCGTGTAATCGCCACGACGCAGCTTCTTCTGCTCGTAGTGGCTCACATCGGCGCGCACATAGCGTACCGGACCTTCGCTGGACAGCAGCGGCTGAAACTCGTCAGAGAAATAATGACTGTTATCGGCTTGCTCTGATATCAGGCGTTTCAACGGCAGTTGGCGCGTTTTCACCACCGGTTTGTGCACGATGGTGTCCTGTTTCAGCTTGCGCGTTCCGGTCATTAACTGGCGAAACATTTGCTGATCGTCCTGGCTTAGCGGCGTTTTTTTACTCATGGCTCGGTGATAAGTTAAGAAAAAGCTGGTAAACAGCCGGTGGCATACCTTAACCGTTACTGTTAACAAATGTCAGCTTTTTCACCTCGCTGCGCTGAATTCTGCCCGGCTTCGTGGCACACTATCGGCCGATTGATTTTATGGCCTGCGGAGGGCTACGTGGACAAGATATTCGTCGATGAGGCAGTGAATGAACTGCACACCATTCAGGACATGCTGCGCTGGGCTGTCAGCCGTTTTTCGGCGGCAGGCATTTGGTACGGCCACGGCACGGATAATCCCTGGGACGAAGCCGTCCAACTGGTTCTGCCCACGCTGTGGCTGCCGCTGGATATTCCAGAAGATATGCGCAATGCGCGCCTGACTGCCAGCGAGCGTCATCGCATTGTTGAGCGCGTGATTCGCCGCGTCAACGAGCGCATTCCGGTGGCGTATCTCACCAACAAAGCCTGGTTCTGCGGCCACGAATTTTACGTTGATGAGCGCGTATTAGTGCCGCGTTCACCGATTGGTGAACTGATTGAGAACCGTTTTGCCGGTTTGATCGGCGAGTCACCTCATCACATTCTCGATATGTGCACCGGCAGCGGCTGCATCGCCATTGCCTGCGCTTACGCCTTCCCGGAAGCGGAAGTGGATGCGGTGGATATCTCCACCGATGCGCTGGCGGTTGCCGAGCAGAACATCGAAGAGCACGGCCTGCTGAACCACGTCACCCCAATCCGCGCCGATCTGTTCCGCAACTTGCCGCCAGTGAAATACGATCTGATCGTCACCAACCCACCTTACGTGGATGCGGAAGATATGGACGATCTGCCGAACGAATATCGCCACGAGCCGGAACTGGGTCTGGCAGCGGGCAGCGACGGCCTGAAACTGGTGCGCCGTATTCTGGCCTGTGCGCCGGATTACCTCACCGAACAAGGCGTGCTGATTTGCGAAGTCGGTAACAGCATGGTGCACATGATCGATCAGTACCCAGACGTGCCGTTTACCTGGCTGGAGTTTGATAACGGCGGTGACGGCGTGTTTATGCTGACGCGCGAGCAAATCGTCGCGGCACAGCATCACTTCTCATTCTACAAAGACTAAATAAGAGGGCGAGCGCTCGCCCGCAACATCGCAACAAGGAACCAGCATGGCCGGAAACAGCATCGGACAAGTTTTTCGCGTAACCACTTTTGGCGAGTCGCATGGTATTGCGCTGGGCTGCATCGTTGACGGTGTGCCGCCCGGCATTCCGCTGACGGAAGCCGACATTCAGCACGATCTCGATCGTCGTCGTCCTGGCACGTCGCGCTACACCACACAGCGCCGCGAGCCGGATCAGGTGAAAATTTTGTCCGGCGTGTTTGAGGGCGTGACGACGGGAACCTCAATCGGTCTGCTGATTGAGAACACCGACCAGCGTTCACAGGATTACGGCGCAATCAAAGATCTGTTCCGACCTGGCCATGCCGATTATACCTACGAGCAGAAATACGGCCTGCGCGACTATCGTGGCGGCGGGCGCTCTTCGGCGCGTGAAACCGCGATGCGCGTGGCGGCCGGTGCGATTGCTAAGAAATATTTGCAGATGAAGCACGGCATCGTGGTGCGCGGCTATCTGGCGCAGATTGGCGATGTGGCTTGTGAACTGAAAGACTGGAGCATCGTGGAAGAGAACCCGTTCTTCTGCCCGGATGCCTCGAAGCTGGAAGCGCTGGATGAACTGATGCGTGGCCTAAAAAAAGAGGGCGACTCCATCGGTGCGAAAGTCACCGTGCTGGCAGAGAACGTGCCGCCGGGCTTGGGCGAGCCGGTATTTGATCGTCTGGATGCGGATTTGGCGCATGCGCTGATGAGCATTAACGCGGTGAAAGGCGTGGAAATTGGCGACGGTTTCGCGGTGATCAACCAGCGCGGCAGCCAGCATCGCGATGAGATTCGTGCCAACGGTTTCCAGAGCAACCACGCGGGTGGCATTTTAGGCGGCATCAGTAGCGGCCAAACTATCAGCGCCAATCTGGCGATGAAACCGACCTCCAGTATTACCGTGCCGGGCAACACCATCACCCGCGACGGCGAAGAAGTTGAGATGATCACCAAAGGTCGTCACGATCCCTGCGTTGGTATTCGCGCTGTGCCCATTGCCGAAGCGATGATGGCGATTGTGTTGATGGATCACCTGCTGCGCCAGCGCGCGCAAAACGGTGACGTCAACAGCAGCGTGCCGCGCTGGTAAGCCCGATGATGCGCCGTCTGCTCATCACCTGTGCTGCACTGTTATGCAGTGCGGCCGCGGTTGCCGCTACGCCGTGGCAGCAAATTCATCAGCCGATTGCCGGCAGCCCGCAGTCGATTGGCGGCTTCGCCAATGGCTGTATTGTTGGTGCGCAACAGCTGCCGCTTAACTCACCCAATTATCAGGTGATGCGCCAGGATCAGCGTCGTTATTACGGCCATCCCGATCTGATCGCCTTTATTCAGCGTCTCAGCACCCAGGTTCATCAGCTTCAGCTGGGGCAAGTGCTGATTGGCGATATGGGCATGGCGGCGGGCGGCCGTTTTAGCAGCGGCCACGCCAGCCATCAAACGGGTCTGGATGTTGATATCTGGCTGCAACTGCCGAAAACCCGCTGGACGGCGCAGCAATTGCTCAAGCCGCAGCCGCTCGATTTGGTTTCTGCCGATGATAAGCAGGTGATCGCACGTCACTGGCAACCACAAATTGATAGCCTGATTAAACTGGCAGCTAAAGACGACGAAGTAACGCGTATCTTCGTCAATCCTGCGATTAAACGGCAGCTTTGTGCCGATGCCGGTAGCGATCGCGCGTGGCTAAATAAGGTACGTCCGTGGTTTGCCCATCGCGCGCACATGCATGTGCGTTTGCGTTGCCCGGCGGGCAGTCTGGAGTGTGAAGATCAGGCGCCTCAACCGGCAGGCGATGGCTGTGGCGCAGAGCTGGATAGCTGGTTCCTGCCGAAAAAACCAGGCAGCACGCCGCCCGTGAAGAAAACGCCGCCGCCACTACCGCCGTCCTGTCAGGCGCTGTTAGATAAACATCTACTGTAGGTATCTCAATGGATTGGTTTGTTGTCAGCCCGCTGGTGCTCGGCGTGCTGTTTTTCGTGGCGGTGCTGGCGGCGTTTATCGACTCGATCGCGGGCGGTGGTGGATTGCTTACCGTGCCGTCATTGCTGGCGGCCGGACTCTCTCCAGCGCAGGCGTTAGCCACCAATAAGTTGCAATCGGTCGGTGGTTCGTTCTCTGCCAGCCTCTACTTCATTCGTCGCGGCGCGGTAAAGCTGAACGAGCAGTGGCTGAATATCGCTATGACCTTTCTCGGCGCCGTGGCCGGCACTATCCTGATCCAACATCTGCAAGCCGACGTGCTGCGCCAAATCTTGCCGCTGTTGTTGATCTGCATCGGTTTGTGGTTCCTGCTGATGCCGCGTTTGGGTGAAGCCGATCGCGAACGTCGTCTGCACGGTTTGCCTTATGCGCTGGTGGGCGGCGGCTGTGTCGGTTTCTACGACGGCTTCTTTGGTCCAGGCGCCGGTTCGTTCTATGCGCTGGCCTTCGTTACGCTGTGTGGTTTCAATCTGGCAAAAGCTACCGCCCACGCCAAAATCCTAAATTTCACCTCGAATTTTGGCAGTCTGCTGTTCTTTATGTTCGGCGGCAAAGTGGTGTGGGGCACCGGCGCGATTATGCTGCTCGGCGCGGTTATCGGCGCGCGTCTCGGCGCCAGGCTGGTATTGAGCCGCGGTCAGAAACTGATTCGCCCCATGGTGGTGATCGTTTCTGCGGTAATGAGCGCCAAATTGTTATGGGACAGTCACGGCGGAGAATTAATGGCCTGGCTGGCCACGCTGTAATCCAACACTCGTCAAGACCGGCTGCCAATGCGACAATGGCGCCGGTTTTTTTAAAGATTAAAAATTATGAGTACAACACACCATTACGATCAGCTGATTGCCATCTTTGATGGCTGCTTCGTTGACGATTTTCAGACCCGTCTAATTAAAGGCGACGACGAACCTATTTATCTTCCAGCGGATGAAACCTCCCCGTGGAATCGCGTGGTGTTCGCACACGGCTACTACGCCAGCGGACTGCATGAAATTTCCCACTGGTGCATTGCCGGTGAAGCGCGCCGTAAGCTGGTGGATTTTGGTTATTGGTATTGCCCGGATGGACGCGATGCGCAAACGCAGAGCCAGTTCGAAGCGGTTGAGGTGAAACCGCAGGCGCTGGAGTGGTTGTTCTGCGTGGCGGCGGGCTTTCCCTTCAACGTCAGTTGTGACAATCTCGAAGGCGATTGTGAGCCAGATCGCATTGCGTTTCAGCGCAAGGTTCATGCGCAGGTGATGACGTATCTGGAACAGGGCATTCCGCTGCGACCGGCCCGTTTCATTGATGCACTGACGAATTATTACGGCACGCCGGCACTGACGGCGGCACAATTCCCCTGGCCGGAAGATCTGTAATCCGCGAAGGTTATAAGAAGAGAGGAAGAGATGATCGTAGAATTTGAAACCCGAATTCTGGCCCTGATTGACGATATGGTCGATCACGCCAGCGATGACGAGTTGTTTGCGGGCGGCTATCTGCGTGGTCATCTGACCCTGGCAGTGGCGGAGATTGAGCTGAGCGGTGAACACACGCCGGAAGCGCTGCAAACTCACGTTACTAACAGCCTGCAAAAAGCCATTGCTGCCGGTGAACTGTCGCCACGCGATCAGGCGCTGGTCACCGGCATGTGGGACAATTTGTTCCTGCAGGCTCGTCAAACCGCTTAACGTCTCGGGGCGATCGCTCGCCCCGTAGATTATCGACCCGCTTTTTTACCCTTCAGCAGTTTTCGTACCCAGTAGCGATTTGGATTCATCGCCGCCAGCGTGGCTGCATCCAGCGGTTGCGGCTCGCCGCTCATCTGCGCCGCCAGCACTTCGGCCGCCAGCGGTGCGCTGCATAAGCCACGCGAACCTAATGCGCCCAACACAAACAAATCGTTATGCACCGGCGCATCGTCCACGTTTGTCGCGCGTGCACGCTGCTCCGGCAAGTCGGCATACTGCGACAGGGTGGCGTCATAATCCGGCGCGCTGCCGCTCATCGGCAGATGATCGCGCGTGGCACAGCGCACGCCGTTGCGCGCCTGGTTATCTGACACATCAACCTGCTGCGGCCATTGGCTTTCCGGCAAACAGTTGATTAGCCGCTGGCGATTCTCCTGCTGATCGTCGGCGCGGAAATCCGTCGCGGTTGCGCCGCGATGATAGCTAGCGCCGATGCAATGGGTGGCGAAGTTCGGGCTGACCGGCGTGAGATAGCCGTCGTAACACAGCACGGTGCGCAGCGCGCCTAATGACGGATTGGTCGGCGCGTGGCTCACCTGTCCCGCTACCGCGTACACTGGCAGCATTTTGCTTTGTTCGAGATCCAGCAGCGCGTGACCATTCGCCAGCACCACTTGGGGATGTTGCACTGGCGGCTGCTGGCTAAAGTGCAGCGTCCAGTTATCTTCATCGCGCGTTAACTGCGTGACGCGATGCAGCCAGTGAAGGCGTAATCCCAGCGATTGCGCGTATTCCAGCAAATTGCTGGTTAGCTGAGAAGGCGACAGCCAGCCGCCCTGCGGATAGAAAATTCCGCCAAGGCTGAGTTCGACGCCCGCCAGCTGTTGCGCTTCTTCTTTATTAACGCCGTAGGCGATCTCATGCGGCAGTGCCATGTTGAGCATCTGCTTGATTTTCTCCGCGCTTTTGCTATCCCAGCCCAACTGCAACACACCGCTCCAGTCATGCTCAAACTCCACTGGCAGCCGATCGTACAGGCGACGGGCAAAACCAAAAGCCGCCGGGAAGAAGGTGGCCAGCGCGGGATCGTGCTGGTTCAGCAGCGGATAGAGCGCGCCCTGACGATTGCCGGAGGCGCCCAGCGCAGGCGCATCATCGGCGCAATAGAGCGTCACGCGCCAACCGCGTCGCAACAGCGCCAGCGCCAATACGGCACTTGCGACGCCGCCGCCGATCAGCGCCACATCCTGGTTGCTGGCCGGCGGGCGCGCATACCACGGCTGGCTGTGCGGCAATTCAGCAGCCTGTTCCATTACGCCGACCAGCATTTCACGCTTGTGAGCAAAGCCTTTGCGCTTCTGCATGCTGAAACCGGCGTCCTGCAACCCGCGACGCACAAAACCCGACGCGGTGAAGGTCGCCAACGTGCCGCCTGGACGGGCGAGGCGCGCCATCGCGGCAAACAGCTCGGGCGTCCACATCTCCGGATTTTTCGCCGGTGCAAAGCCATCAAGGAACCATGCATCCACCTGACGATTGAGGCTGTCATCAAAGGTGTGAATTAGCGCGTTAATATCACCAAGCCAGAGGTCCAGCGTGACTTCGCCGCCGTTAAACAGCAGGCGCTGACAACCCGGCAGCGCCTGCGGCCACTGCTGTTGCAGCTGTTCGGCCCACGGCTGCAGCTCCGGCCAGTGAGCATGTGCAGCCACCAGATCGGCGTGCGTCAGCGGAAATTTCTCGCAGCTGATGAAGTGCAGACGCTGCAAAGTGGCGTTGGGTTGCTCATTGCGGAAGCGATCAAAGGCTTGCCACAGGGTAAGAAAGTTCAGACCAGTCCCAAAACCGCTTTCGGCGACAATAAATAAATCGCGTGAATGTTCAGCAAAACGGTGTGGAATGTGGTTGCCAGCAAGGAACACATAGCGCGTTTCCTCCAGTCCATTATCGTTGGAGAAATAGACGTCGCCGAACGCTCGGGACACAGGTGTACCCTGTTCATTCCAGTTTATTTGGGCGTGTTCAACCGGGGTTAATTTCACGGGGAAAGGCTCATATTTCAGGCAGTGGCGCGAGTTTAGCGAGAGACGTCACATGACGCAAATTTACAAAAGGAAATGGCTGATCGGACTTGTTCGGCTTACAACTGTACGCTAGAGTGCACGTCATCCAAATATGTGGAACGAGGATTATTGAATGAAACGTGCAGTGATTACTGGCCTGGGTATTGTTTCCAGCATTGGTAATAACCAGCAAGAAGTGCTGGCTTCTCTGCGTGAAGGCCGTTCCGGTATTACTTTCTCTGAAGAGATGAGAGATGCCGGTATGCGCAGCCACGTATGGGGCAACGTCAAACTGGATACCAACGGGCTCATCGATCGCAAAATCGTGCGTTTTATGAGTGATGCCTCTATTTATGCTTACCTTTCCATGGCCGAAGCGATCAAAGATTCTGGCCTTACTGAAGAGCAGTATCAGCAGAATCCACGTGTCGGTTTGATTTCCGGTTCTGGCGGCGGTTCTCCGCGTTATCAGGTATTTGGTGCTGACGCCATGCGTAGCCCACGCGGCCTGAAAGCGGTTGGTCCTTATGTGGTGACCAAAGCGATGGGTTCAGGTGTCTCTGCTTGCCTAGCAACCCCATTCAAAATTCACGGCGTGAACTACTCCATCAGTTCAGCCTGTGCCACGTCTGCACACTGCATCGGTAACGCGGTTGAGCAGATCCAGCTGGGCAAACAGGACATCG
>NZ_DALYOQ010000082.1:0-3082 GCF_031974595.1 Pantoea sp. CTOTU46764
CGATCGCGTGGGCCGCAGCTGGCCACTGTTGGCGCTGCGCAGCTTCCCGCTGAGCCGCTGGCACAGCGCGCAGCTGGCAATGTCCGGCGACTGGTTTCAGGAGCTGGGCGCGCTGCTGCTGCACGCGGTGCGCGATCGGCTCAATCCCGATGCGCTGGAGCAGCAGATGCAGCGTCTGTCGCCGCTGCTGGTGCCGGATACGCAGCGCAGCGACATCATGGATGTGATTGGTTTTGATGATTTGCCCTGCACGCTGAGCTGGCGTGAAGTGGCTGACAGGTTCGATCCGCAGCAGCACATGAGCTACTGGTGGAGTAATCGCAGTGACGGTTTTAGCCATGTCACGCATAAACACAGCGGCCCGCTGACTGCGCAACTTTTTTCATTATTGTTTAACCCGGCGTCTGGTGCACAGCCGGGCCGCAACGGCCTCTATCCACCGATGTTTGAATAGGCCGTGGCGTTTGCCTTGTTAACGGGATGACTCATGCAATTTACCATTGTGCAGTGCAATACGGATGTGCCCGCCAAGACGGTAGCCTTCAAACCGCCCGGCGGCACCATCGGCCGCAGTCAGGATAACGATCTGGTGCTGCCTGACGAATCGCGCGCCATATCGCGCTTGCAGGCGCTGGTGCACCTTTCGCCGGAGGGCGAATGCCGCCTGACCAATCAGGGCAGCGTCACGTCGGTGGTATTGAACGGCGTCGCGCTGCAACGCGGCTCGCAAGTGGCGCTGCAGGATGGCGACACGCTGCAAATTGGTGAGTACGGGCTCGAAGTGCGCGATCCCAACAATCTCAAAACCCGCCAGGACGATCCGCTGGCGTTCTTTGCCGACAGCAGCGATGACCCGCTCGGCATGATGCAGGAGCCCGAGGTGATTCCCGAGCCGGTGGCGCGTCAGGAACGTCGCAACGATCCGCGTCTCGCCATCGATCCGCAAAGCGATGCGCCGACGCTGCCCGCCACCTTGCCGGGCGTCTCTCAGGACAAACTGATTGCTGCGTTGCTGGAAGGCATGGGGCTGAACAACGGCCACCAAACCACCATCACCGAAGAGCAGATGCGTGTCACTGGTCGCATGCTGAGCCTGTTTTCGCAAGGCACCGTCGCCCTGCTCTCATCGCGCTCGATTCTCAAGCGCGGCGTGAAAGCCGACATGACGATGATCCTCAATGAGGCCAATAACCCGTTTAAAATTCTGCCGTCCGGTAAAACCGTGTTGATGCAGATGTATCAGAGCCAGATGCCGGGCTTTATGCCGCCGGAACCGGCGGTGCGTGATGCGCTGGTGGATTTGCAGGCGCATCAGCTGGGGATGATTGCCGGCATCCGCGCGATTATCGCCGCCATGCTGCAATCGTTTAACCCGCAGCGCTTAGAAGAAGAAGCGCGCAAAGATGGCGTGCTGCCCAAAATGGCGTTTAGCACCGGACGGAAAGCGGCGCTGTGGGATTACTTCTCTCGCCACTATCAGCGCACCGCTGGTGAAATTGAAGATGACTTCCACACGCTGTTCGGCGAAGCCTTCCTGCATGCCTATGATATGGAAGTGAATCAATACAAAGATTCTCAGACGCGGACCGAAGACGCATGAAGATGATGTTTGCCAGCCGCTGCCAGCAAGGCATGCGTGACGAAAATCAGGATCGTACCGGCGCCGAGCTAGACGACCAAAAAGCCTGTTTTCTGGTGTGCGACGGCGTGGCCGGTTTGCCTGGCGGTGATATGGCAGCGCAGCTGGTGCGCGATACGCTGCTAACGCAGTTACAGCAACACGACACTTTCACCCCTGAAAGCACCCGCGCCGCCATCGAACATTGCCAGCAGGTGCTGATTGAGGCACAGGGAAACAATCCGAATTTTTCCCGGATGAGTACCACGCTCGCTGCGCTGTTTATCGACCGTGAAAAACAGCTCGCATGGTGGGCGCACGCTGGCGACAGCCGGGTTTATCACTTCCGTCATGGGGTGCTAAATCAGGTGACGCGTGATCACAGTTTGGCCCAGCAGTTACGCGAAGCGGGCTATGAAAATACCGGCATTAACAGTAATTTACTCTATAATGCGCTCGGTGTTGAACCGGCCCGTCCGGCCACCTTTAGCGAGGTGATCACGCTGGCCGATGGCGATGCGTTTTTAGTTTGCAGCGATGGATTCTGGCTCAATCTCACCACCCACGAAATGGAACTGGCCCTGCGCATGGTAAATGCCTGCGAAGAGTGGCTGACTTTGATGGAACAAGCCGTTAACCGCAGTGTAAAAAGCGACAATCTCAGCGCTCTGGCAGTCTGGATTGGCGAACCGCAGGAAGCGACGCTGCTTTATTCCCAGGCTGATGCGGCACGTTTTCTGCCGTCACGTTATTGATCCAAGGATTCTTATGAAAGTGTGGTTGACGGGCTTCGCAACCCTGTTGCTGGCCGGAAATGCGCAGGCAGAAGATTATCGCGTGGTCTATTCACCGAGCCTGTCATTGGAAGTCTACATCGATGACGTGGCGAGCAAAGCGCCCAACGACTGGTGCAAAGAGACGCTGCCGCTGCGCATTGTTTCGGGCAAGAGCACCGACTCCAGCATTCTGACCAGCTTCCTGCCACGCGTTGGTACGCTGCTGGCCAATCAGTGTGGCTTGCTGGATGAGCTGCCGTGGCAGATGACTAATAAAGAGGGCAGCGTGCTGGCTAACGGCAGCGCGGCCAAATTACAGAACTGGCGTCCCATCGTTATAAACGATGCCACCGCCAGCGCAACGGCCAGGAATGCCGCGCCGCTCGATCTCTCGCGCCCGGCGGATAGCACGCCGCTGCAGCATTTTGCCTTGCCGGGCGGCTGCCATTTCCGTACCTGGTGGGATGATAAAGGTGAATCGCTGTTTATCCCGGATAACCCGAGTCAGCACTGCTCAACCGAAGGCTGGCTGGAAGGCCCGAGCGAAATGACGCTGATGATCGACGGTAAAACGCGCAATACGGCACTGAATTTCTATCAGGGCTACCCGATTGCAGATTTGAAACTCGGCGGCCCGCCGTTGGAAGTGGTCTCGGTGAATAACCAGCGCATGATCGTTACGCGTCCG
>NZ_DALYOQ010000082.1:3092-23159 GCF_031974595.1 Pantoea sp. CTOTU46764
GATGCCGATGATAGCTGGTTAGTGCTGCCATTTGATGCACAACAGCATGTGTGGCGCTTCAGCGGCACACTTCTGGTGAAGATGGACAAAACCGCCGAACAGGACAGCGATGTGCTGAAGAAGCGGGTTGAGACGTTACGCGGCGTTTGGTCGCCGCAATTTATGCCACAGCAAAAAGTGACTGTGTTACTGATTGACACCCTACATGCGGATCTCGCCGATCCGGCGATTGGTGCCTGGCGTAACATTAATTAATTAGCGGTCGTTGCCCGCCGTCATCGTGATGACGGGGCGCTACAGGACGTGTTCAGAGAGTTCACTATGTCGGCAAACGAAAACCATACACCTAATGCCCTGCCTGCGGGCTACCGGTTTAATGAATTTGAAATCAAGGAAGTGATTGGCGGCGGCGGCTTCGGCATTGTTTATCGTGCCTGGGATCATCAGCTGGAACGCACCATCGCCATCAAAGAGTACATGCCCGTCTCGCTGGCGGTGCGTGCGGCGGATATGTCGCTGGAACTGCGCGGAGAGCGTTTCCATAAGCTGTTTACCGCCGGTCGCAATAGCTTTATTCAGGAGGCGCGCCTGCTGGCACGCTTTAATCATCCCGGTTTGCTGCACGTCTTGCGTTTCTGGGAAGAGAACGGCACCGCCTACATGGGCACGCTCTATTACAGCGGCATGACGCTAAAAGAGTGGCAGATTACCAGTCCGGACAGCATTGATGAGGGCTGGATCCGTCGTCTGCTGCCGCCGCTGTTTGGTGCCATCGATACCATTCACGCCGCCGGTTATCTGCATCGCGATATCTCGCTGGATAACATCCAGATTCAGGAAAATCAGCTGCCGGTGCTGCTCGATTTTGGCTCGGCGCGCAAAGAGATCGGCAACCTCTCCGATGAAACCGAGATCATGCTGAAGCCCGGCTTTGCGCCGATTGAGCAATACAGCGAAGAAGGCGAGATAGAGCAAGGTCCGTGGACCGATATTTATGCGCTGGGCGCGGTGCTGCACAACCTGATCACCGGCCATGCGCCGCCGGTGAGCGTGGTGCGCTGCATTGAGGATAACTATCAGCCGTTGGTGGAGCGCAAGCCGGAAGGCTATTCGCTGCCGCTGTTGCACGCCATTGACTGCGCGTTGGCGATGAAGCCGGAAGATCGTCCGCAAAGCATTGATGCCTTTGCCAGCTTGATCGATCTGCCGGTGAGTGATGTCGAAGCGCTCTCCACCACCATTCCTGTCGTAGCTGAACAGGTTGTACCGGCGGAGCCGATGGTGGCAACGCCGGAACCGCAGGTGTTGGCGGTCAATCATGCCGCAGCCGCCGTTGAACCCTTGACGCCGCGCAACGTGCGTCGTTTGTCGCCAGGTTTAGTGGTGGCCGCCGCGATTGCGGTGTTGGCGGTTGTGGTGGTGGTGTGGAAAGCGAATCGTCACAGCGAAGTACCGCCGGTGGCCGCGAGCACCACGCCAACTGCACCTGCCGCGCCAGCCAATACTGTGGCGAGCAGCGCACCGACGGTGGCGACGGTTTATCTGCGTTTGCAGGCGGGTGAGAATGTGATGCTGAATGGCGAAGCCCGGGATGTGAAGCCCTCGAGCAGCGGGTTTGCTTCACTGAATCTGGCGGCGGGGAGCTATCGCATTGAAGTGCGTAATGGCAACCAGGTGCATACCCAATCGCTGACCATCGATAAGCCGGGAACCTGGCTGATTAATCCAGCGCAGTAATGCACATTAGCGCGCTGCTGAATGACTCTGCAGCGCTCTGACCTCTGCCGCCAGGCGCGTCAACGCCGCTTCCTGCATCCCACGTTTGCCCAGCTCCTGCTCCAGCGCATAAAGATATTGTGCGTTGGTGCCGAGCGGACCGCTGGCCTGGGCAATCAGCGGCGCGATGGTGCTGCGGCATGAGTCGGTTTCATACAGCGGATGACGCGGATCCATAATGAACACCAGCGCGGTGACGTTGCGTCCATCCTCCAGCTCCAGCTCACACCAGGTTGGCAGATAGCAGCCGGTGATCATTTCACGCTTCCACAGCAGCTCCAGCTCATCATGCAGACGCGATTCCGGCAAGCGGAATGCCAATCCGCTGGTGGAACCACCCTCTTTCAGCGCCAGCATCCGGCCAGGTGCGGTGACGGTGCCGCGACCGGCGATCAGACGCAGACAAAACGCACGGTGCCAGCCCTCTAATCGGCCTGGCGCCACTTCGGCTGCTTCAAAAATCGGATTCCACATCAGCGAGCCGTAGCCAAAAATCCACACCGGGCTTTGGTCAGGACGACAGGCAAGCGTCGCTGACAGCGATGCCGCACGCTTTTCACAGCTCCAGAACAGCGCTTCATCAATATCGCCAAACGATGTTTTACAATCTGCTTTTAATAAAAATTCCCGCGTTAACACTGTGGTCTCCTCTACTTCGCTGACATCTTGCCGGTGTGGTTCCTTAAAACTGATGTCTACAGGCGACGCGCATTGCATCGTCTTAAGAGAAGACATTAATTCATTTTTAACAAAATATTCAAGATTGACCCCGATCACAAAAGGGAAATTCTGTGTAAAGAGCATCGGCTGCCTGGCGAGGAACTTCAATACTGGAAGGAAAAGTGCGAGACGGGCCAAAAAAATCCGCATAAAGTCCCACTTTTACTGGAGGAATGGATTTAAGAGAGTTAAACCCCCATAAGCCATATCAAACAAGTCAATTAAACAGACCAATCTCATCTTTAATTTAGTGGATGACTGATGCAACATAATGAATACAGGCGTTAATCCAGCGATAACAGGCTCTTTTGCCGTGTTATACATAATAATCGCTTTTGGTAAAATCGCGTAAAGTCACAGCAGCACAGTTGTTGAAAAGTTACACTGCGTTGCGTCAGAAAACTCATTATATTTATCAGGCAATGATTGCCTGCTTTGTACTTTTTCCGGAGAGGATGGTAAATGCCTGGACATGAGAAAACCCGCCATACCGAGTACTCACTGATTTTCCCCGTTGCTGCGCTGGCGGTACTGAGCTTCTTCGGTAACCAGACAGCGCTTCTGCCGGTTATCGGCATCAATCTGCTGGCATTAGTTGCCATTCTGTTTAGCGCGTTCAGCGTGGTACGTCACGCTGACGTTCTGGCACACCGTTTGGGCGAACCTTACGGCTCGCTGATTCTCAGTCTTTCCGTCGTCATTCTCGAAGTGAGCCTGATCTCAGCGCTGATGGCCACCGGCGACGCCGCGCCCGCGCTGATGCGCGACACGCTCTACTCGATCATCATGATTGTGACCGCCGGTTTAGTGGGCTTTGCCCTGCTGCTGGGCGGGCGCAAGTTTGCCACGCAGTACGTTAATCTGGCGGGCGTTAAGCAATATATGATCGCCATTTTCCCGCTGGCGATTCTGGTGCTGGTGTTTCCCAACGCGTTACCCGGCGGCAACTTCACTACCACCCAGGCGCTGATTATCGCAGCGATTTCCGCCGCGATGTACGGCGTGTTCCTGCTGATTCAAACCAAAACGCACCAAAGCCTGTTCGTTTATGAGCATGAAGATGATGGCGACGATCCGCATCATGGCAAGCCTTCTGCGCACAGTTCAGTGTGGCACACCGTATGGCTGATCGTGCATCTGATTGCGGTTATCGCCGTGACCAAGATGAACGCCAATCCGCTGGAGAGCCTGCTGACGGAGCTGAACGCCCCAGCGCAGTTCACCGGCTTCCTGGTCGCACTGTTGATCCTGTCACCGGAAGGATTGGGTGCGATTAGAGCGGTGCTGATGAATCAGGTGCAGCGCGCAATGAATCTGTTCTTCGGTTCGGTGCTAGCGACTATTTCACTGACCGTGCCTGCGGTGACTATTATCGCTACCCTGACCGACCAGCAGTTGGTGTTTGGCCTTGAGCCGCCGCAAATGGTGATGATGAGCGCAGTGCTGATTCTGTGCCACATTTCGTTCTCAACCGGCCGCACCAACGTGTTGAACGGAGCCGCGCATCTGGCGCTGTTTGCCGGGTATTTGTTGACGATTATGCTGTGAGTGCCAGGTCGCCATATATGGCGAGCCTACGTACATCAACAAGAAAAAAGGCGCCATCGGCGCCTTTTTCACATCTGAAAACAATCAGTTGCTGGTGTCCAGCGCTGGGAAGCTCTTCACCAGATCGTCAATCGCTTTCATCTGCACCAGGAATGGCTCCAGCTTATCCAGCGGCAGCGCCGATGGACCATCGCATTTCGCGCTGTTTGGCTCTGGATGTGCTTCGATGAACAAGCCAGCAATGCCAACCGCCATACCGGCACGCGCCAGCTCAGCCACCTGCGCACGACGGCCGCCAGAGGCAGCGCCGAACGGATCGCGCGTTTGTAATGCGTGGGTAACGTCGAAGATCACCGGGCTATTTTGGGTAACGTTCTTCATCACGTTGAAGCCAAGCATATCAACAACCAGGTTGTCATAGCCGAAGTTGCTGCCACGATCGCACAGGATGACCTGATCGTTACCGCCTTCAACGAACTTGTCATAGATGTTGCCCATCTGACCTGGGCTCACAAACTGTGGCTTCTTCACGTTGATGACCGCGCCGGTTTTCGCCATCGCCTCCACCAGATCGGTCTGACGGGCGAGGAAGGCCGGCAGCTGAATCACATCAACCACGTCAGCCACCGGCTGCGCCTGCGATGCTTCGTGCACGTCGGTGATGATTTTCACGCCGAAAGCCTGCTTCAGCTCCTGGAAAATCTTCATGCCCTCTTCCAGGCCTGGACCACGATAGGATTTGATTGAAGAGCGGTTGGCTTTATCAAAAGAGGCTTTGAATACGTAAGGGATGCCGAGTTTATCGGTGACCTTAACGTAGTGTTCGCAGATGCGCATGGCGAGATCGCGCGATTCCAGCACGTTCATGCCGCCGAAGAGAACGAATGGCAGATCGTTTGCGACCTTGATATCGCCAATTTTCACTACTTTCTGTGTCATGCCCTTTCCTTTCCTTTTATCGGGTAACGCTTAGTGCAGCGTGACCTGTTTCTGTTCAATTGCGTGAATCTGCACTTTAATCATCTCGCTGACCGGATCTTCAGGACACTGTTCAACGAAATAGGTCAAATCAGTCAGCGCGATGTGTTCACACTCTAATTGCGCGTAAATCAAACCACGGTCGCGAATCTCGTAAGGATCATCAGGATCGATCTGCAGCAGCACTTTGCTGACGTTCAGCGCCAGCTCCATCTGTTTCTCTTCCATCAGCGCGGATTTCAAGGTGTCGAGCATCTTGCGCATCACGTTGATGGTTTTGGCTTCGTCGAGATCATCGTTATACAGTCTGGCGGTTGGGCTGATATTGCCTTTGAGCCACACTTCTAACGTGTGCGTATCCAGCGTTTCGCCGTTGAACGGGTTGATCAGCCACATTTCGCCATCTAACCAGTCGGCGCGCAGAATCAGCTGCGTCGGGAAAATCACCGGCATCAGCGGCAATTCCAGCTCATCGGCGATGTGCAGCAGAATCACGCCCAGCGACACCGCGGTGCCCTGACGGCTCTTCAATACTTTGTCGATCCACAGCGCGTCAGAGAGATTGTAGACGCCGCTGGCGCCGCCAAATCCCCACTGACGATAGAACAGCTCCAGCAACTTACCCAGCTGCAAATCGGCGTCCTGCTCGCTGCTGATGAACTCACGGGCTTCATCGACCATTGCCGCCAACTGTTGTTGCACAGAAGGCGCAGAAAAATCATTGCGTATGGCGCATGTGGCGCCAATCACCGCTTCACTCAACGGTGTTTCACTGTAATCGAGTTGCTCTGGCGAGGTCATACAATCCCCAATAACGGCATTTTGGTCATCGCCAGCTTAATCACAAACAGCAAAGCTACGATTGCAATCAGGAAGGCGATCCAACGTGTCCCCATTTTACGTGGGCGACGGCTCAATGCCACGGAACCTAAGGCGATGTAGATAATAACCGCTAACAGCTTCTCCGTCAGCCAGCTTCCTTGCGGGGTGAACGGATAAAAGTGCGTAATCATCACCAGCAGCGCACCGCTTAACAGCAAAAAGGTGTCGTTGATGTGCGGCGCAATGCGCACCCAGCGGCGTTGCAGCATCGCCGAGCCGGTGGTTTGCCAGTAAAAGCGCAGCAAAAACAGACAAATCGTCAGCGCGACGGTCAGCAAGTGAAAATGTTTAATGAGGGGATACCAGCTCGCCATCGTTATTCCTTGTTAAAAAATTGTCCTAGTGTGACGCGCGGATGACCGCCGTAATCGTCAACGGTGCTCACCGCCTGATAACCGTGCTGCGTCATGATGGCACGCACGGCTGCGCCTTGCTGCCAACCATGTTCCAGCAGCAGCCAGCCACCCGCGTGCAGCCAGTGCGGTGCGGTGCGAATGATGAAACGTAAATCAGCCAAACCCTGATCGTCTGCCACCAGCGCGCTGAGCGGCTCAAAGCGCACATCGCCCTGCTGCAGATGTTCATCGGCGGCATCGATATAGGGCGGATTGCTGACAATCAGATCAAAACGTTGGGCGGGAAGATCGCTGAACCAGTTACTGAGGATAAAACGGGCGTTATCGATGTGCAGACGTTGCGCGTTGTCCTGCGCCAGTTCCACTGCTGCGGCAATACGATCGCAGCCGAGAACCTGACAGGTTGGCCGTTCGCTGGCCAGCGCCAGCGCAATCGCGCCAGTGCCGGTGCCCAAATCCAGCAGTGAAGTTGCAGCGGCTGGCAGGTGCGCCAGCGCTTGTTCCACCAGCACTTCGGTGTCCGGGCGAGGGATCAGCGTGGCATCGCTGACGCGCAACGGCAGCGACCAGAATTCACGCTCGCCAACCAGATGCGCAATCGGCTCACCGTTGACGCGGCGCGCCAGCAGCGCGTTCAACTGTTCTTGCTGCTGTGCGTCCAGTTCGGCATCGTCAAAGGCGATCAGCCAACTGCGCGGTTTGCCCGTCACGAAACCCAGCAATATTTCCGCATCGCGCTTCGGGCTGTCGCCGCCACAGAGCGCGATTACAGCCTGCTGTAGCCAGCGACGGATGTTCATTAGTCCTGTCCAGCCAGCGCGGCCAGCTGATCGGCTTGATACTCCTGCACAATCGGCTCAATCAGTGCATCCAGCTTGCCTTCCATCACCTCGTCGAGACGATAAACCGTCAGGTTGATGCGGTGATCGGTCACGCGGCCCTGCGGGAAGTTGTAGGTGCGGTTACGATCCGAACGGTCGCCGCTGCCGAGCAGGTTACGACGCGTTGAGGCTTCTGCGGCATTACGCTTCGCCGTTTCCGCTGCGTGAATACGCGCGCCCAACACCGCCAACGCTTTGGCTTTGTTTTTGTGCTGAGAACGTTCGTCCTGACACTCCACCACAATTCCAGTAGGCAAGTGGGTGATACGAATCGCGGAATCGGTAGTGTTAACGTGCTGACCACCGGCACCGGAAGAACGGAAGGTGTCGATTTTCAAATCGCCGGCGTTGATTTCCGGCATTTCCGCTTCTGGCAGCTCCGGCATCACCGCAACGGTACAAGCTGAAGTGTGAATACGGCCCTGCGATTCGGTTTCTGGCACGCGCTGGACGCGGTGACCGCCCGATTCAAACTTAAAACGGCCATACGCGCCATCGCCGATGATGCGCGCGATCACTTCTTTATAGCCGCCGTGCTCACCTTCATTGGCGCTGATGATTTCCACCTGCCAGCGACGTGCTTCAGCATAACGGCTGTACATACGGAACAGATCGCCGGCAAAGATCGCCGCTTCATCACCGCCGGTACCGGCGCGCACTTCGACAAAGCACGGACGTTCATCGTCGGGATCTTTCGGCAGCAGCAGCACTTGCAGCTGTTGTTCCAGCTCTTCACGCTTCTCGCGTGACAGCTTCAATTCTTCCTGCGCCATCTCGCGCATTTCCGGGTCTTCCAGCAGCATTTCGGCAGTTTCAACATCTTCCTGCACCTGCTGCCATTCGCGGAAACAACGGGTGACGTCGCTAAGCTGGGCATATTCGCGTGATAACGCACGGAAACGATCCTGATCGGCAATCACGCCGGCATCGCCCAGCAACGCTTCCACTTCCTCGTGGCGTTCCTGGAGCGCTTCCAGCTTGGCAACAATAGAGCTCTTCATGTAATAGCGGGTATCCCAGTGATAGGTCGTGACTGACCAGATTACTCTAAACCGAGGCTGTCACGTAAGATCTGCAGGCGTTCGCTGTCGCCGTCGCGCGCGGCCTGCTGCAGTGATTTGGTTGGTGCATGAATTAAACGGTTGGTCAGCTTGTGCGCCAACTCTTGCAATACTTTCTCGGCGTCAGCACCCTGCTGCAGCGCGGCCAGCGCGCGTTCCTGTAACTCGGCGCGCACCTGATCGGCCTGCGAGCGGTATTCACGGATGGTCTCAACCGCGCTTTGCGCGCGCAGCCAGGCCATAAATTCGCCGCTCTCCTGCACCACAATGCTTTCGGCCTGCACAGCGGCGGCTTTACGCTGCGCCATGTTCTGCTCGATGATCGCTTGCAGATCATCAACGCTGTAAAGATAGGCGTTCGCCAGCTTGCCCACTTCCGGCTCGACATCGCGCGGTACGGCGATATCCACCAGCAGCATCGGCTGATTGCGACGCGCTTTCAGCGCGCGCTCCACCATCCCTTTACCGATAATCGGCAGCGGGCTGGCGGTGGACGAGATAATGATGTCGGCATCAGCCAGACGCGTTTCGATATCGCCGAGACCAATCACTTCTGCCCCGACTTCATCGGCCAGCAGCTGTGCGCGCTCGCGGGTGCGGTTGGCAATCATCAGCTTCTTGACGGAGTGTTCGCGCAGATGACGCGCCACTAACTCGATGGTTTCACCGGCACCGACCAGCAGCACGTTAACGGTGCTGAGCGATTCAAAGATTTGACGCGCCAGGGAACAGGCGGCGAAGGCGACCGAAACGGCGCTTGCGCCAATCTCGGTTTCAGTGCGTACACGCTTGGCCACCGAGAAGGTTTTCTGGAACATGCGCTCCAGTTCACTGCTCAGCGCATGATCGCGTGACGAATCAACAAAGGCTTTTTTAACCTGACCTAAAATCTGTGGTTCACCCAATACCAATGAATCCAACCCGCTGGCTACACGCATCAGATGGCTGACCGCCGCGTTATCCTGATGCCAGTAGAGGCTGTTGCGCACATCCTCTTCCCGCAGATCGTGATAGTCACACAGCCAACGCACCAGCTTCTCCTGCAGGTCGGCTTGCTGCTCTACACTGAGGTAGAGTTCCGTACGGTTGCAGGTCGAGAGGACCACGCCGCTCTGCACCATCGGCTGGGACAGCAGGCTATTCAGCGCCAGTTCCAGCGTGTCTGGTGTAAACGCCACGCGTTCGCGTAGCGCAACAGGTGCAGTTTTGTGGTTGATTCCGAGTGCAAGCAGCGTCATGTGATTCGGGTTGGGATATCCCAATAGTTGTCAGGGTTTTGTGCAGCGCATTCTACAAGATGCCACAGGTCAAGAAAAGCCATACAAAGCCTATGACTGTAATAAGATTAAACTGATCGTGCGCAATTATTGCCATAACAGCATTGACGGCTTACATGCGGATGGTTAGCGTTACCGGTTACGAAGTAAAAACGTGTCTGAGGAGATGACCACGTGATGCATTTGCCCCCGCGCAAGTTACTGCGCCTTTTACCCCTTGCCAGCGTGTTACTGGCTGCATGTACCATTAACAAACCACAAGGTCCGGGCCCAAGCACCACGTCACCGCAATGGCAGCAGCATCAACAAGCCGTGGCGAAAATCAGCCAGTATCAGACGCGCGGCGCGTTCGCGTACCTGTCGGATAAGCAAAAAGTCTATGCACGCTTTAACTGGCAGCAAACCGCTGCCGATCGCTATCGTCTGCTGTTAACCAATCCGCTCGGCAGCACCGAATTGCAGCTGGATGCGCAAGGTTCCGTGGTGCAGATCGTTGATAACAAAGGCAAGCGTTACGTCAGCAACGATGCAGAGAAGATGATTTCACAGCTTACCGGCATGGATATCCCACTCGCTAATCTGCGTCAGTGGATGATGGGCTTGCCAGGCGATGCCAGCGATTATCAGCTGAATAACAATTACCAGCTGCAAAGCCTGAACTACAGCCGCAACGGTCAGCAGTGGAAAGTGAACATTTCTGATTACGACAGCAAAGTGAATCCACCGCTGCCGGCGAATCTGGAGCTGTCTGAAGGCGGCCAGCGCATCAAATTACGCATGGATAGCTGGACCACCCAATGATCACCACGTGGCCCGCGCCAGCAAAACTGAATCTGTTTTTGTATATCACTGGCCGTCGTCCTGACGGCTACCACAACCTGCAAACGCTGTTTCAATTTCTCGATTACGGTGACACGCTGGAAATCATGCCAGACAGCAGCGGCAAGATTACCTTGCTGACGCCGTTGGATGGCGTGCCGGATGACGAGAATCTGATTGTGCGTGCCGCGCAGGCGTTAAAAACCTTCGCCGCCGCGCGAGGCACCTTGCCCACGCAAGCCGGTGCGACCATCGCGCTGGAGAAGGTTTTGCCGATGGGCGGCGGTCTCGGCGGCGGTTCTTCGGATGCAGCAACGGTGTTGGTGGCGCTGAATCATCTGTGGCAAACCGGCTTAAGCGTTGCTGAACTGGCAGCGATTGGCATCAAGCTGGGCGCGGACGTGCCGGTGTTTATTGGTGGCCACGCGGCCTTTGCTGAAGGCGTGGGCGAACTGTTGCAGCCGGCTGAACCGGTAGAAAAATGGTATCTGGTGGCGCATCCGGGCGTGAGTATCGCAACGCCGGATCTGTTCCGCGATCCCGATCTGACGCGCGATTCACCAATCCGCACATTAGATGAACTGTTACAGCGTCCTTTTCACAATGATTGTGAGGCTGTAGCAAGAAAACGTTTTCGTAAGGTTGATGAGCTGCTTTCCTGGCTGCTAGAATACGCGCCGTCGCGCCTGACTGGGACCGGAGCTTGTGTGTTTGCTGAATTTGACACCGAATCCGACGCACGTCAGGTGCTGGAGCTTGCCCCGAAATGGATTTGCGGATTTGTGGCGCGCGGGCTTAACCTCTCGCCGTTGCAGCGCACACTTTCTGGGCTAAAAGCGTCTACCTGACAGTGTCACCCGTTCCAGACACTGCATGTTGCGCATTAACACACCCGTATGAACATGCTCTTTGGTATTCGCCGGTTACTCTAGAGCCGTTCATTCTCTGGACGCCAAGCCTGAGGTTCTTCTCGTGCCTGATATGAAGCTTTTTGCTGGTAACGCCACCCCGGAACTAGCACAACGTATTGCCAACCGCCTTTACACTAGCCTCGGAGACGCCGCTGTTGGCCGTTTCAGTGATGGTGAAGTAAGTGTACAGATCAACGAAAATGTACGCGGTGGTGATATTTTCATCATCCAGTCCACCTGTGCCCCCACCAACGATAATCTGATGGAGCTGGTTGTGATGGTCGACGCCTTGCGTCGGGCTTCTGCTGGTCGTATTACTGCTGTTATTCCTTACTTTGGCTATGCGCGTCAGGATCGCCGTGTGCGTTCTGCTCGTGTACCGATCACCGCCAAAGTCGTTGCCGATTTCCTTTCCAGCGTGGGCGTTGACCGTGTTCTCACCGTTGACCTGCATGCTGAACAGATTCAGGGCTTCTTTGATGTCCCGGTGGATAACGTCTTCGGCAGCCCAATCCTGCTGGAAGATATGCTGCAAATTGGCCTGGAAAATCCCATTGTGGTGTCCCCAGACATCGGTGGCGTGGTGCGTGCCCGCGCCATCGCCAAACTGCTCAACGATACCGATATGGCTATCATCGACAAACGCCGCCCGCGCGCGAACGTTTCTCAGGTGATGCACATTATTGGTGACGTTGCGGGTCGTGACTGTGTACTGGTCGACGATATGATCGACACCGGCGGTACGCTGTGCAAAGCGGCAGAAGCGTTGAAAGAGCGCGGCGCGAAACGTGTCTTCGCTTACGCCACTCACCCAATCTTCTCTGGCAACGCGGTGGAAAATCTGCGTAAGTCGGTGATTGACCAGGTGATTGTCTGCGATACCATTCCGCTGTCTGAAGAGATGAAATCTCTGCCAAACGTGCGTACTTTGACGCTGTCTGGCATGTTGGCCGAAGCGATTCGTCGTATCAGCAACGAAGAATCAATCTCCGCGATGTTTGAACATTAATTCATCGCGTGAAACCGGGCCCTGTGCCCGGTTTTTCTTTGTTCGCTGCCCTAAACCTGACTCACCGATTAAGCCACTTTCGCCGCTGATATTTGCGCGATAAATTTCGTTAAATCCCGCTATTCTCGCTGCCATCCACTCTTTTCCCGCAACTCGCATTGCCGCCCTTTAGCGATCCAATAATTAATGGTATTTTCTCCCCCACTTTTGCCAAGAGCTCCGACCACTATGACTCTCGACATCTACACACTGTTTGTTTGCGAGCTCTATGTGCTGGGGTTTTTAAGTATCATTTTGGTTTTTGCCTGGATTGGCGCGCAGTACGATCGCGTATTGGGTTGCACCACGCTGGCGCTGGTTTTAACGTTGGCCGCGGTATTCCTTAGCAGCTTACGCAGCGCGGGGTTCCAGTTTTTACCGGTGGCGGTCGGCAACATCATGCTGCTGCTGGCTTATGGCAATCTGCTTAATGCCTTCCGCATCTTCTGCGGTAAAACCATTGGGCTCAGCTGGTTAGGCGGCGGTTTATTGTGGGCTATTCTTTGTCTTTTCCCCGAGTTTTATCACAGCCAGCCGAAGCGCGTGCTGGTGGTTTGCCTGCTGTGCATCATCTATACCGGCGCGCTGATCCGCTTGCTGTGGCGCGTGCGCGCTTCGTTAACCGTCACCTTCTGGCCGGCCCAAATCCTGCTGTGGATCCATCTGCTGTTTCACGTGGCGCGCATCTTTCTTGATGATGCGGTGGCAACGCCGGTGCGCGGTGCAATTGGCGGCTCCAGCTTCTCGGTTTATGTGATTCTCGAATCGATTCTGTTTGTCATTGGCCTGAGCTTTACCATTCTGGCGATGGTGAATGAGCGCACGCAAATCGCCCACAAACTGGCATCAATGCTCGATCCGCTTACCAGCGTGTGGAATCGTCGTGCGCTGTTCGAACAAGCAGATAAAATAGTGATGCGCAGCGCGCGACAATCACAGCAATTTGTTTACAGCGCGGTGCTGTTCGATCTGGACCATTTCAAAAGCATCAATGACCGTTTTGGCCATCAGCAAGGCGATCAGGTATTAATCGATTTTTGTCAGGTGGTGCAGGCGTTGTTACCGGAGAGTGGACATTTTGCCCGCCTGGGCGGCGAAGAGTTTGCGGCGATTATTCCCGGCGATGCCGAGCAGGCACAGCGCGTGTGTGAACGTATCCGTTTAGCGACACAGCTGTCGCAACCCAACGACGTACGCTATACCGTCAGTATCGGCTTTGCCACCGCGCTGCAGCCTGGCGAACCTTTCCCGCCGTTGCTGGCGCTGGCCGATGAAGCTTTGTATCGCGCAAAAGCCAGCGGCCGTAACCGCATCGAATGTTATCTCGCGCAGTTACAGCCGCTGCAGCAAACCATACTCACTTAATGCGATGAGTGATTGCGACGGCAGCGCTTATCGCCGTAATGACGCAACCAGTAATAGCGATCTTCTACGCGCTCACGTCCGCTGACGCGCGCACCGACCAGCCACAGCAAAGCGCCAACGAAGATGCTGAACATGGCACCGTGCGCGAGAAATTGTGGCAGGTTGAGCGAAGGAAGCTGATTGATAATGGAATAGCCAACGCCTAGAACCATCGTCAGTAAACCCAAACACATCAAACCGTTACCTACAAAGCGGCAATTTTGACGTTTCATGATCCACCTCCATCCTTATAAAAGCAAAACAGCACGTATGGTTAACTAGCCATAAGCTTAGGCAATAGTTGCCGCTTAAGTTGCGTACAGGATCACATATCCTTCACAACCTTTGACAAATCTTTACCGCCAGAGCCTTGATTTCGATAGAAAATGATTAGTCACGCAGAGACATTATCTGCTGCTTGCGGCCTTTGTCATCCGTGCCGCCAGGCAGTAAACTATCGCCCTTTCCGCAGCAAGACAGGATAAACATCGTGAGCAGCATTAAACTGATTGTGGGGCTGGCCAATCCCGGCGCTGAATACGCCGCAACGCGCCATAACGCGGGTGCATGGTATGTCGATTTACTGGCGAGCCGCAACAATCAGTCGTTAAAAGACGAGCCAAAATTCTATGGCTTTACCGCGCGCCTGTCGCTGGCGGGAGAAGATGTGCGCCTGCTGGTGCCCACCACGTTTATGAACCTCAGCGGCAAAGCGGTGGCGGCGATGGCGACTTTCTATCGCATTGCGCCAGAAGAGATTTTGGTGGCGCACGATGAGCTGGATTTACCGCCAGGCGTAGCAAAATTTAAACAAGGTGGCGGCCACGGCGGCCATAACGGCTTGAAAGACATCATCAGCAAGCTGGGCAACAACAATAATTTTCACCGTTTACGCGTCGGAATTGGCCATCCTGGCGACCGCAATAAAGTCACCGGTTTCGTGCTGGGCAAGCCGCCAGCCAGCGAACAAAAGCTGATTGACGATGCCGTAGACGAAGCGGTGCGCTGCACCGAGCTGTGGCTGAAAGAAGACAAGATCAAGGCGATGAACCGCCTGCACGCGTTCAAGGCGGGCTAAGGCCAATTCCCGCGCCGCAGAAGGCAATTCTGTGTATAATGCGCGAAATTTTTTGAATCTGTCGGCGCTGTTTAACGGCGCCGCACACTCAGTGAGAAAGGTAATCATACCATGGGATTTAAATGCGGTATTGTGGGCCTGCCGAACGTCGGTAAATCCACCCTGTTCAACGCGCTGACCAAAGCGGGTATCGAAGCAGCCAACTTTCCGTTCTGCACCATCGAGCCAAACACCGGTGTGGTGCCAATGCCCGATCTGCGCCTCGATCAGCTGAGCGAGATTGTTAAGCCACAGCGCGTCGTGCCAACCACCATGGAGTTCGTCGATATCGCCGGTCTGGTGAAAGGCGCGTCCAAAGGTGAAGGCCTCGGCAACCAGTTCCTGACCAACATCCGTGAAACCGAAGCCATCGGCCACGTAGTGCGCTGCTTCGAAAACGACAACATCATCCACGTAGCGGGTAAAGTTAACCCAGCGGAAGATATTGACGTGATCAACACCGAGCTGGCGCTGTCGGATCTCGACACCTGCGAACGCGCGATTCAGCGTTGCCAGAAGAAAGCCAAAGGCGGCGACAAAGATGCTAAAGCCGAACTGGCTGCGCTGGAGAAGTGCCTGCCGCACCTGTCAGAAGCGGGCATGCTGCGCGCACTGAAGCTGGATGCTGATGAGAAAGCGGCAATCCGCTACCTCAGCTTCCTGACGCTGAAGCCAACCATGTACATCGCTAACGTCAATGAAGACGGTTTCGAAAACAATCCGTACCTCGATCAGGTGCGTGCAATTGCCGAAGCTGAAGGTTCAGTAGTGGTGCCAGTGTGTGCTGCGGTTGAATCTGATATCGCTGAGCTGGAAGATGATGAGCGCGATGAGTTCATGGCTGAACTGGGTCTGGAAGAGCCGGGCCTGAACCGCGTGATCCGCGCCGGTTATGCGCTGCTGAACCTGCAAACCTACTTCACCGCTGGCGTGAAAGAAGTGCGTGCATGGACCATTCCTGTTGGTGCCACTGCGCCACAAGCGGCCGGTAAAATCCACACCGACTTCGAGAAAGGCTTTATCCGCGCTCAGACCATCGCGTTTGAAGATTTCGTTGCGTTCAAAGGTGAACAAGGCGCGAAAGAAGCCGGCAAGATGCGCTCAGAAGGTAAAGAGTACATCGTGAAAGATGGCGACGTGATGAACTTCCTGTTCAACGTCTAAACTGTTGATCCCAATAAAAAGCCCAGTTTATTAACTGGGCTTTTTTTATAACCAAAATCTCACGTCTGTCAGGCGGCTTTATCCGTCATCGCTACCCGCGCATCCAGTTCTTCAGGCGTTTTGAGGAATGGCGTCAGTACGCCGCTCAGCACATAAAGCCCGGCATAAATCCCCAGCACCCCGCCCGCACCCAGCGATGAATAGAACAGCGCAGTGATGGCAGGTGCGATAAATGCGCCCAGACCTGCGCCCAGATTCAGCACCGACATCGCCGCGCCCTTGCTGTCCGGGGCCAGTAACGGGAACAGCGCTGATAGCGGCACATAGCCCGCCATGGTAATGCCGCACAGGCACAGCACGAACGCCATCACATAGAAGTTATGGCCCAGCACCTGCGGCACCGCCCAAACCAGAATCAGCACCGCGGCATAGCCAAAGCCGCCGACCCACATAATGGTGGTACGCCAGCCAAACTTATCGCCGAAGAAGCCAAAGAACAGGTTGGCGAAAATCGCCACCAGGAACACCGCCGACCACATATGCAGCCATTCAGTTTTGCTGTAACCGAAACTGATCAGATACAGCGGCAGGAAGGTGGCTAAACCATATTGCGCGATACCGTTGACCGATTTCACCACCAATCCCATGGCAATAACCGGGCGCTGCAAAATGGTGATGCCTTTAATTAACTCCGCCGCACTGAAGGGATGAATTTCAGATGCCGGCACCACGTCACGGTTCACCCAAATGCCTAACACTGAGCCCACCACCACAAACACCATGCCGATCCACAGCACATGAATTTCGCCCATCACCGGCAATGCCAGCGAGGAGAAGAACGGACCGATGACGCTTAAACCCAGCGAGAAGGTAAACCAGAACCAACCCACTGCGGTAGAACGGCGCTCCACCGGCGTGCTGTAGTTAATCCAGATGAGAAACGAGTAGGCAAACAGCGGATAACCGATGCCGCGAATGGCATAAAACGGCAGCATCCAGGCCATGTGCATGGTCTTGAGGCCAATGCCGATAAACCCGATGCTACCGATGACGAAGGTGATCAGCCCATACACCATCACTTTGCGCGGGCCGAGGGTTTGCACCAGCACGCCGGTAACCCAGGCCGCCAGCGTCACCGTGACACCGTATGCGGTGATCAGATAAGAGGCCTGCGCGACAGACAGCCCTTTATCCACCAGCCAGATGGCAATCCACGCTTGTTCTACACCATCGCCGATCATAAATATCGCGAGGCCGATATAGCCCCAAAGCAAGTTTTTAGGCAAACCTATTTTATCGAACATAGTTTCCCCCAGTGTCAGACACTGACTGGTCGTAGTGAATAGAGGTAAGTTTTGATTTTGTTTTTATTCAGCGATGATTTTCATCAGCATGCCCTGCACTTTCAGCGCATCCTGGCTTTTAATCAGCTGATCGATCTCATCAATGCTCAGGCGGTCGATAAAGCTGGAGAGCGCTTTATACATGCGAATATTTTGCGCGCATTCGGCAACCGGATCTTCACGGCTTGGGAAGGTATCGAAATAGATCAGGCCGCTGAAGTTAACGCGTTTTGCGTAATAGATGTATTCCAGCGTCTGCATCAAATGCACGGAACCCAGCATCAACCCATCATCAAAGTGGCCATAACCATCATTCAAGTGGAAACCCACCAGACGATTTTTGCGTGCCGACTGGAACAGCGAGAAAGCGGGATTCTCTTTCTTCATGATCATGTGGCAGAAATCGAGGGTAATACCAAGATTATCGGAGCCCACGTCATCAATCAGCATCAGCGTTGAAGAGACATCGCCAATAAAGGAGAAGGTGCGCGGCTCATACGGCTTGTATTCAAAGCTGAATTGCATATCCGCGTGGGCCTGCGTCACGGTCCGTAGTGCGCTGACCAGCCACTCATAGGCGCGGAAATAATCCTGCTGGAACGGATAATCGTAACCATCGTAGCCAAACCACAGCGTGACGGTATTGCCGCCAAGGTATTTGCACATCTCTGCGGCTTCAAGGGTAATGTCAATCGCTTTTTTACGCAGTGCGGCATCCGGATTGGTGAATTCACCGTCAATGAACTCTTTGTTATAACGCAATGCGATGCCACCGACCTGCAAATTGTTATCGGCGATGGTCTGCTTGATAAGCGCTTTATCCTGACCAATAAAATGTTCCGGATAATTCAGCTCAATATGCGTCAAGCCCGCAACGGTACCCATACGCGTAATAAGATCGCAAGTATCCATTTTGTTCTTCGCCGCAAACAGATCGGCTCTGGAGCGAAATGAATTTATACGTGATGAGAATTTCATTTTTAAATTACCTTTAATGGGATTTCCACTTTCTTATAAATGAGAATAGTCATCAGGTAAATGCGGATAGATAAATACTACCGCTAATAAAATAAAAGAGTGATTTACAATAGTGAAAATTTTACTGCGAGTAAAACCATTAAAATACAATAATTTAAATGCTCGCTTTCCTGCTAGTAAAATAACAGAGGCAATTACACTACTTTTATTTTACTGCTAGTAAAATGCATCAGTAAAACGCTTTACAGCATGTGATCCAGTTAACACTTTTCCCCTAATCACCATGCTAGCTTAGCGACAACGTTTTTATTGAGCGCTCAACATGCATAACCGACTTAAAGGCAATGAGATATTCCTGCTGGCTCGCACCCTTGCACCTGAACTGGGAAAAAAGGAACGTTCTATTGCGCGTTTTATTGACGACAATCCGCAGTCATTATCTAAAATGTGCATCACTGATATTGCGAATTATCTGAATGTCAGCGTATCGAGCATTACTAAAGTCTCGAAGAAACTCGGCTTTACCGGTTTTCACGATCTGAAAATCAATATCGCCCGACAAGTCAGCACGCAGGAAGAGATTATCGATATTCCGGTGATCCCGGATTCAGAGAAATACGTTGAGCAGGTGATTGAAAGCACCTTTTTAAATTCAGTGCTGGCGCTACAGGATTCCCTGAGCGTGATTAACAGTGCCGTGATCAAAGCGGTGGCGTATCTGTTTATTAATAAGCCAGAAAGCGCGCGCATTTTTATTGCTGGATGCGGTGGCTCAGGCTCAATCTGTGATGACTTCAATCATAAGCTGCTGAAAATAGGCATCTTCTCGTCGGTTTTCAGTGACAGCCACAAGCAATTGATGACTGCCTCATTGATGCAACCCGGCGATATCTTGCTGGCGATTTCCCACTCCGGCCAAACCACAGACATTATCCAGATGGTAAAAGCGGCGAATGAGAACGGCGCAGAAACCATCTGCCTGACCAATTATCCCAACAGCCCACTGAGTTTAATTGCCAGGCACTCGATTATCTCCTCAGTGAAAAACAATCCGATTACCGGAGAAAACGCCACCACGCGCATTGTGCATCTGAATATTCTCGATGCCATTTTTACCATTATCGCCAGCAAGACCAGCGAAAAAAGTCAGACCAGTTTACACAACACCAGAAATGCGGTTGCGTCCAAACGCACCGCCAATTAAGGGCCGAAATGATGAAACATAATATTGTTGTTATTGGCAGTCTTAACTACGACATTCTTGTCCAGCAGGATCGCCTGCCGGAGATTGGGGAGACGTTTACCGGCAACGAGTTAATGCTAATGCCGGGCGGAAAAGGAGCAAACCAGGCGGTTCAGTGCGCCAAGCTGGGCTTGAACGTCAATATGGTGGGCTGCGTGGGCAATGATATTTATGGCAGTGAGCTCATAAAATCGCTGAATGAAAACGGCGTATCGGTGGATAACATTAGCCAACGCGGAAAAACCTCCGGTATTGGCATCGTGCAGATTCTGGAATCCGGTGATTACTGCAGCACCATTATTAAGGGCGCAAACTACCTGATAACCGAATCTGATATTCACGATGGGTTATTCAGCGATCGGCCACTTTTAATCCTGCAGTCGGAGATTCCCGACCATGTGGTTGAACGTGCCATCAGCGTAGCGCGCCGTCACGATTGCCAGATTTTGCTTAACAACGCGCCAGCACGCGAAATCTCTGCGCAGGCGCTGAGCCAGGTTGATTTTCTGGTGGTGAATGAGACCGAAGCCAGTTTTATGAGCAAAACCGCCGTTACTTCGG
>NZ_DALYOQ010000083.1:0-22931 GCF_031974595.1 Pantoea sp. CTOTU46764
CCCCTCCTCGGTCCTCCCCCATAAATGGGGGAGGAAGATGCTGCAAAATGTTAGTTCTTAAGCTGCATATGGCAGCGTCTCCTTCCCCCGCTTGCGGGGGAAGGCCGGGATGGGGGAATGCGAGCACATTCCCCCCCAAAACAAAATTCCTGATGACAACCCGGCACGCTCTGTGCAGGATGGTTTTTTTCATTTTCAGGGAATCACCATGAGTGCAAAAGCGGCAACGTTAGAGGGCCGGATTCGTCAGCACTGGGATCAACTCTCCAGCCACGAGCAGCGACTTGCCGATGTGCTACTCGCCGCACCGGGCCAGTTAGCCATGAACACCGCCACCGAGCTGGCGCACAGCGCGGGCGTGTCCAAAGCCACCACCACGCGCTTCTTCCGCCATCTTGGTTACGAAAGCTATGAAGCCGCACGTCGCCAGGCGCGTGAAATGCAGAGCAGCGGATCACCGCTCTACCTGCAACCGGCACCCAGCGCGTCGCCGCTGGCCAGCATCATGCAGCAGCATCTGGAAAAAGAGATTGCCAACCTGGTCAACAGCTATCGCACGCTGGACAGCGAACAGCTGCAGCAGGCGGTTACCGCCATCAGCCAGGCGCGTCGCGTGGTGGTGATGGGTTGGCGCCACAGCCAAACCATCGCGCATCTGATCTATCGCGATCTGATCCATATTCACTCCGACGTGCGTCTGCTGCCGCGTCCCGGCGATTCGCTGGCGGAACATATGGCGGCTCTGACCGCTGAAGATGTGGTGATCTGCGTCGGTTTACGTCGGCGTATGCCCGCGCTGGAAGCGGCAATGAACACGCTGGCCGAGCGCAACGTGCCGATGCTGTATATCGCCGACGTGCTCTCCGGCAAACCGGCGCGCCATGCGCAGTGGGTAATCCGCTGTCACACCGACAGCAGCCTGATCTTCGACAGCACCGCCGCGCTCTCCGGCGTGTGTAATCTGCTCTGTTCACTGGTGGCCCGACAAATGGGTAAAGCCAGCAACGATCATCTCGCGCAAATCGAAGCGCTGCACCAATCCCTCGACGAACTCGAATAATGCGCCGTGCTGGCGCAGGGTGCGCCAGAAAAATCACCAAAACGGTGCAGTTCTGTCCACCCTCCGCCAATCCATCCATCCCCATTCTGCATCATGTGAAATAGTAGAAATTAAAAATAAAAATCAAGAAACAAATGTTTCCAGTTGATTTTATTACCTAAAGAATGAGTTGTTGTGGGTTTCCCTGCGTAGTGGTGAAAAAACTGGCACAAAATATGCTCAGTAGAAAAAGACATTTCACCAACACCAGGGAAACACCATAATGAAAAAAACAGCACTGCTGATTGCCGCTCTTCTCTCCGTCGGCACCTTAGCGCAGGCGCAAGCCGACACGCTGGCCGACATCAAAAGCAGCGGCAAAATCACCGTCGGTATCGATCCAACCTTTCCTCCCTACGAATACACCGATGACAAAGGTGAGATCACCGGTTACAGCGTGGCGATTATGCAATCCTTCGCCAACGATCTCGGTGTGAAGTTGGAGTTTCAGAAAACCGCCTTCAGCGGCATTCTGCCGGGCTTGATTTCGGGCTCCTTCAATGCCGAAGGTTCATCCCTTAACGTCACGGCGGAACGCGCGAAGAAAGTGCTGTTCACCGTGCCGTACAGCAAAACCGTTAATGGCGTGCTGGTGCGTGAAGCCGAGGCGAAAACCTTCAGCGGCAAAACCCTGAGTCCGGAAAGCTTGTCGGGTCTGCGCGGCGCGGTGAAAACCGCCAGCGTGCCAGAGCAACTGCTGAAGGGCTTCAACGAGCAGTTGAAGAAAGAGGGTAAAAAACCGATCACCATCATCAACGTCGATTCACTGGATCAAACCGTCAGCACCTTGATGACCAAACGCGCCGACTTCGTTTATGACGACATCTCGGTACTGGCGCCGGTGGCGAAAAAATATGCCGGAAAAGTGGCGCAGGTCGGCGAAGTGGGCCCGTCGCAATGGATGGGTTGGGCGACACGCAAAGAAGATGGCAGCCTGAACAAAGCCATTAGCGACCACATCCTGACGATGCAGAAAGAGGGCGAACTGACCAAGCTGCAGCAGCAGTATCTCGGCACCACCTTTACCGTGCCCGCCAGCGACTTCAATCCGCAGGAGTAATTATGTGCCAGTCCAACCTGACGGTGCCTGCCGGCTTTGGCAAAACCTTCCGCGTGCGCAAGGGCCAGTTTATTACCGTGATTGATAGTGAAGGGCAGCAGGCGGCCGATTTCGTCGCGGTGAATGCCGATGATCTGAATGAAAAGCTGTCGCCGGTGCATACGCGTCAGCAGCTGCGATCGCTATTCTTCAAACCGGGCGACGCGCTGTGGTCGAGTGAAAACCGTCCGATGCTGCGCATCCTTGCCGACAGCATCGGCATCCACGACGCCAACGTGCCCGCCTGCGATCGCACCCGTTTCAGCATCGATTTCGGCGTAGAAGGGCATCGCAACTGCGTGGATAACCTGCTGGAAGGGATGAAGGAATTTGGCGTCACCTACTTCTCGCTGCCAGAGCCGTTCAACCTGTTCCAGAACGGCCCGGTCACCGCCGATGGCCGCATGGAAGTCACCGATCCCAACAGCAAAGCGGGCGACAGCATCACCTTTGAAGCACTGTGCGATCTCATCTGCTCGGTGTCATCTTGCCCGCAGGACATCATTCCCGGCAACGGCCTGCAGGTGACGCCTATCGACATCGTGGTCAGCGACCATTTTCACGCTCAGGAGATGAATCATGCTGTTAATGCGTGAAAGTTTTGAAGAAACCGCTGTGCGCACGTTGGCTGAACCGGTGCAGGTTGCGCCGGGCAGCATCGGTTCGATTCGCGTGCTGCGCGGCCAGTTACTGCGCATCACCGCACAGGGCGACGGTGCGGTGGCTTCGCTGTTTGGCTTTAGCCTGACCGATCCCGCCGTGTGGCTGTCGGTGCATCACACGCGGGTGTTCAGCAACAGCTACCTGCTCGGTTCCGGTATGCGTCTGGTGAATAACCGTCGCCGTCCGATGATGGTGCTGGGTAAAGACAGCGTGAAACGTCACGACCTGCTGCTGCCGGCTTCCACCACGGCGTTTCTCATTGAACGCGGCTATCCGGGCGAAGGTTGCCTCGATGCGCTGCGTGGCGAGCTGGCGCGTTTGGGGATGGTGGTGCCGAAATTGCCAGACCCCATCAACCTGTTTATGCACGTCAAGCTGACGCGGGAAGGCGATATTCTGCCGGAAACCAACCTGACCAAAGCCGGTGACAGCATTACCTGTCGCGTGGTGATGGACACGCAGTTCATCGTCTCCGCCTGCAACACCGGCATTGAGGGCAACGATCGTCCCGCGCCGCTGCTGCTGTCGGTGGCGGAAAACCTGCACGACTTTAACGCGGAGTAACGCATGGGGCTGGATCAACAGGTAGTGGCCGCGCTGCCGGAACTCGGACACGGCCTGCTGATGACGCTGGTGCTGACCGTGCTGGCGTCGTTAGTCAGCGTAGTAATGGGGCAGCTCGGCTGCTTCCTGCAACTGCGTCGTGCCTGGATCTGGCGCGCCATCGGGCGTTTCTATGTCAGCGTGATGCGCGGAACGCCGGCGATTGTGCAGCTGTTTGTGGTGTTTTTTACCTTGCCACGGCTGGGATTGGGCGGTCAGCCAATGCTGGCGGCGGTGATTGCCATTGGCCTCAACAGCGGCGCTTACGTGGCGGAAATCCTGCGCGTCAATCGCAGTCTGGTGACGCGCGGACAGCTTGAAGCGTCGCGCACCTTGGGCCTGAGCCGCTTGCTGACGTGGTGGTACGTCATCAATCCACAAGTGATGCGCGCCAGTCTGCCAATGCTGGTCAATGAGTTTACCATTCTGCTGAAAACCACGCCGCTGGCGTCGGTGGTGGCGCTCACCGAACTGACCTACGCCGGACAGATCGTCATCGCCCGCACCTACGAAGCCACGCAGGTGTTGCTGCTGGTGGCGGCCGGTTATCTGCTGATCGCCATGCCGTTGATTGCGGCGGCGCGTCGTCTGGAAGTGAAACGGAGGTTGGCATAATGGATTGGCAGGCAATTATCACCTCTTTGCCGTCGCTCGGTGACGGCTTGCTCGCCACCTTGCAGCTCTGTCTGGTGGCGGCGCTCTGCTCGCTGCTGTGGGGCGCGCTATTGGCCGTGCTGCTAATGCGCGCCTCGCCGTTCTGGCTGCGTTTGCTCAATCTTTATAGTGGTTTAACGCTCGCCTTGCCGCTGCTGGTGGTGATCTATCTGCTCTACTTTGTGCTGCCGGAATATGACATCACGCTGTCGTCGCCGGTGGTGGGCGTGCTGGCGCTAACGCTCTACTACGCGCCCTATATTGCGCAGGTGATCCGCTCGGCCATTGATGCGCTGCCGCAAGGGCAGTGGGAAGCGTGTCGCGTGCTGGGCCTGAGCCGCAGTGAACAACTGCGCGACGTGGTGCTGCCGCAAACATTGCCGCAGATGCTGTCGCCGCTGGTTGGGCTGATGATCGGTTTGATTAAAGACTCCGCGCTGCTGTCGATTGTCTCGGTGCAGGAGTTTATGTACGCCGCCAAACAGGCGATTTCGGATACCTACGCGCCGCTGGAGATCTATCTCACGGTGGCGCTCTGTTACTGGCTGCTCAACAGCGTCATCGATTGGCTGGCGCGCGGCCTTGAATCTCGCATGACGCGCTATCGTCGTGCCATGCAGCATTAATCAGGAGAACAACATGTCGGCTGAATTTCAGCATCGCGAAGCGGTGACCATCCCGGCACGCTACGGTAAAGCGGTGCGCCTGAAGAGAGGTGAAGCGGTGCAGGTGATTAACCTGCACGGCACGCAGGTGGTGGATTGCTGGGCTTACAACGCTGAGGATGTGAGTGAATATATGTGTATGGAGGCGACGCGCGTGTGGAATCAGCGTCTCAATCCCAAAGTGGGCGACAGCTTTATCACCAGCCAGCGCCACCCGATTTTGACGCTGGTGGCAGATACCTCGCCAGGCGTGCACGACACCTTTATGGCGGCCTGCGACGCGCGTCGTTATGAGCTGCTCGGCTGCACCGAACCGCATCGCAACTGTCATGACAACCTGTTTGAAGGCATGAGCGAGCTGGGCGTGACGCTGCCGCACGGCAATCTGGCCTCGTTTAATATCTTTATGAATATTCAGGTGCAGCCGGATGGCATCACGCTGAAGACGCTGCCAGTGGTCACGAAGCCGGGCGACTATATTGTGCTGCGCGCCGAGATGGATTGTTTTGTGGCGTTTTCCGCCTGTCCGCAGGATATCGTCAGCATTCAGGGGCAGGGCGACAACACCCCGCGCGATGCCGAACTGCGTATTTTGACCAGCGGATTCCCGCAGGTGCAGTTGAAGGGGGCTTGGGTTCCGGCTTGATGGTGCACGCTGTCCCCGTGCTCGGTCTGTGCTGGCTGTCCCCCTCCTCGGTCCTCCCCCATAAATGGGGGAGGAAGATGCTGCCATATGTCAGTGTTGAAGCTGCATGTGGCAGCGTCTCCTTCCCCCGCTAGCGGGGGAAGGCCGGGATGGGGGACAACGAGCACGCTCTACGACTTCACCACCCCATCCAGCCACGCCTGAAACCGTGCATACGGCACATACAGCGCCACATTCTTAAACAGCGTCTTACCGCTTTTATTGTCATCAATCTGGCTGCTGTAACCGACAATCACGCCCGCCAGCGTATCATCGCTGGCGTTATACACCGCGCCGCCGGACATGCCTTTCACCACGCCGGCATTGGCCGCCACCACCACGCAGCTGGCTTTGTTCCAGTCATTTGCCAGCGTGGTGTTAATCAGATTCTTGCCGCTCGACGCCACCGGCATCGCCGAAATAAAGCTGTAGCCATACAGATTCACGTCGTCGCCAATGTGGCTATTGCGGAACGGCGGTGGCAGATTGGCTTCGCTGTTTTTGTGGTACACCACGGCGATATCGCATTCGGGATGCCAGGCTTTCACCCGATAGAGCGAATACCTGGCCACGTGGGCCGCCGTCAGGCTGTATTCGGGCGTGAGAGGAATGGTGGTGCCAAGCGCACCAATGCCCAGCACCGTTGGAATGCCGGTGACGGTCATATCGACGCGTTTTGCTGCTTCTTTGCTGTATTCGTAATGCCCAACAGAGCAGCCACTCAGGCAGCCAACCGTTAGCGCGATGAGCCATCGCATACGCTTTCCCCTCGATTTTTGACACCCCATAACCGGGCAATCCATTGAGGTATCGGCAGTGCAAGTCCATCCTTTACTGTTTGATTTTGCGTCAAAAGCTGACTCACTGTGATAACGATCACATCCTTTTCAAGCGTAGCGCGGAAACATCAATCTGTCTCAATGGTTAGTCTGTGACATTTTCCCGCGCAGGGATTATTGCTGCGGGCGCAAATAAGCCTTGCGGCGCGCGGGGTAGTTGGCATGAGAGGGCTATGCTTTAATAACAGTGTGACGCAGTTCAAATTTTAATAAGCGTCTGTTGTAACCGTACTGCGCTCGCAGTGCGGTCCGCCTGCAAAAAAATTATTGGGAGAGTGTTATGCCTGTTGCATTACTGGCGCTGGCGCTGAGTGCGTTCGCCATCGGCACCACGGAATTCGTCATTATGGGATTGCTGCCCGAAGTGGCGGGCGATCTGCAAGTGACGATTCCTTCTGCGGGATGGCTGATCAGCGGTTACGCGCTGGGCGTTGCCATCGGCGCGCCGATCATGGCGTTGCTGACCGCCAAACTGCCGCGTAAACGTACTCTGATTCTGCTGATGATTATCTTCATCATCGGTAACGTGCTCTGTGCCTTGGCCTACACCTACAACCTGCTGATGCTGGCGCGTGTGGTGACGGCGCTGTGTCACGGGGCGTTCTTCGGCATCGGCGCGGTGGTCGCGGCGAGTCTGGTGGCACCGGGTAAACAGGCTTCTGCTGTGGCGCTGATGTTCACCGGCCTGACGCTGGCGAACGTGCTCGGCGTGCCGCTCGGCACCTGGTTTGGTCAGATGTTTGGCTGGCGCGCCACCTTCTGGGGCGTGGCGATCATCGGCATCTTTGCCTTTATCGCGCTGATTGTGAGCCTGCCGACCAACAAAGAAGAGAAGCCGGTGCATCTGGCGAGTGAAATCAGCGCGCTGGCCAACGGCAAACTGTGGCTGTCGCTGCTGATGACGGTGTTCTTTGCGGCGGCGATGTTTGCGCTGTTTAGCTACATTGCGCCGCTGCTGCTGCAGGTGACCGGCATCTCAGATCGCGGTGTCAGCTGGACGTTGTTCCTGATTGGTGCGGGCCTGACCGTCGGCAACATCCTCGGCGGCAAGCTGGCCGACTGGAAAGTGTCGTTTAGCCTGATCCTCAGCTTTGTGCTGATTGCGCTGTTCTCGCTGCTGTTCAGCTGGACCAGCCATGCGCTGTGGCTGGCGGAAATCACGCTGTTCCTGTGGGCGATGGCGACCTTCGCCACCGTGCCGGGCTTGCAGATTAACGTGGTGCGCCACGGCAAAGATGCGCCGAATCTGGTCTCGACGCTGAATATCTCGGCCTTCAACGTCGGCAATGCGCTCGGCGCGTGGGTCGGTGGCGCGGTGATCGAGAAAGGTTATGGCCTGACGTCGGTGCCGGTTGCCGCTGCTGCACTCGCGGCAGTTGGTTTGGTGATCTGCCTGATCACCTTCCGCAAATCGGGCGGGCAGGGCGAAGCGGTCAACGCTTAAGCCAGCCGCTCGGCAATACGTTGTGGAAACGCGGCCACGTGCTGTTGCAGGTGGTCGCAGAAGTGTTCGACCAGCGCCGAAGCCGGTCGATGCTGCGGCCGCACCAGACTGACGGTGAAGGGCACGGCAATACTGAAGCGACGCATCACCACACCGCTGTCGGCGTAATCCAGCGCCGTCAGCGGATTCACAATCGAAATCCCCACGCCCGCGCGCACCATCGCGCACACCGACGCCGCGCTGTGCGTCTCCAGCACCAGACGACGCTCCACATCCTGCTCATGAAACAGTGAATCCAGCAGCTGACGATAGCTATCGCTGCGCGACAGGCTGACGTAGTTTTCACCGTGGAAATCCTGCGGCGTCAGCACTTCGCGTTGACACAGCGGATGTTGTGGCGGCAGCACGCACACTTCATCACAGGTCAGCAGCGGCACGCGTTCAGTGCCCGCTGGCGGGTGTTGGGTTTCGGTCAGACCGAGATCGTAACGCTGCGCCGACAGCCACTCTTCCAGTAGCGGCGACTCCTGCGGAATAATATTCAGGCTGACCTGCGGATAGCGCTGCAAAAACGGTTGTAGCAGCGGCGGCAACAGCGACTGCGAAAACACCGGCAAGCAGGCGATCGACAATTCGCCCTGACGAAACTGACGCAATCCTTCGGCGGCATCCATAATGCGATCCAGTCCGTACCACGAGCGCTGTACCTCTTCGTACAGCCGCAAGCCTTGCACCGTTGGTTGCAAGCGGCCACGCACGCGTTCGAACAGTTGCAGGCCAAGCTGCTGCTCCAGGCGCGCCAGTTCGCGGCTTACCGTCGGCTGCGAAGTGTGCAGCAGCGTGGCCGCCTGCGTCAGGTTGCCGCTGGTCATCACCGCGTGAAAAATTTCGATATGTCGCCAGTTAATTTTTGCCATCGTCTCCTCCGCTGAATCCATATCATATTTGTATAGATGTCGCTAAAACAGATATTTTTCTGAATTGATGCGCTGTGGCTAAATGGCCTCAATGACACAGGAGAATTGACATGCCACGCCCACTCAACAACAGCGAAACCGCGTTAACTGCCGCCAACTTACTGCCGCTGGCGCAGCGTTATTCTGGCCCATTCTGGGCGTACGATGCGGCGATCATTCAGCAGCGTATTGCGCAACTCGGCGCCTTTGACGTGGTGCGTTTTGCACAGAAAGCCTGCTCCAACATCCACATTTTGCGTCTGATGCGCGCGGCGGGCGTCAAAGTCGATTCGGTGTCGCTGGGCGAAATCGAGCGTGCTATTGCCGCCGGTTATCAGCCGGGCGGCGAAGATATCGTCTTCACCGCCGATGTGTTCGATCAGCCAACGCTGACGCGCATCGCCGAGCTAAAAGTGCCGGTCAATGCTGGTTCGGTGGATATGCTGCATCAACTGGGCGAACTGTCGCCGGGCCACGCGGTGTGGCTGCGCATCAATCCTGGTTTTGGTCACGGTCACAGCCAGAAAACCAACACCGGCGGTGAGAACAGCAAACACGGCATCTGGCATAGCGATCTGCCGCTGGCGCTGGCGGCGATTCAGCAGCACGGCCTGCGTCTGGTCGGCTTGCATATGCACATCGGTTCCGGCGTGGATTACGGCCATCTGCAGCAGGTGTGTGACGCGATGGTCGATCAGGTGGTGGCGTTTGGCCAGGATCTCGAGGCGATTTCTGCCGGTGGCGGTTTGTCGATTCCTTATCGTTTTGGCGAAGAAGCCATTGATACCCAGCACTATTACGGCTTGTGGAACGGCGCGCGTGAGCGTATCGCCGCGCATCTCGGTCATCCAGTGAAACTGGAGATCGAGCCAGGTCGCTTCCTGGTGGCCGAATCGGGCGTGCTGGTGTCGCAGGTGCGTGCAGTGAAAGAGATGGGCAGCCGTCACTTTGTGCTGGTCGATGCCGGTTTCAGCGATTTGATGCGTCCGTCGATGTACGGCAGCTTTCACCACATTTCTCTGCTGCCGGTCGATGGCCGCGCGCTGGGCGACGCCACTGTCGAGAGCGTGGTGGCCGGTCCGCTGTGTGAATCGGGTGACGTGTTCACGCAGCTGGAAGGCGGCAAAGTGGAAACCCGCGCGCTGCCTGCGGCGCAGGTCGGCGATTATCTGGTGTTCCACGATACCGGCGCGTACGGCGCATCGATGTCGTCGAACTACAACAGCCGCCCGCTGATTCCGGAAGTGCTGTTTGAGAATGGCGCACCGCGTGAAATTCGTCGTGCGCAGACCATTCAGGAGCTGCTGGCGCTGGAGCTGATCTGATGAAGATTGTCGCGCTCAGCGAGGTGCCGCATCACGCCTCGCAGATCACCGATTGGCTGTGGCAGGCATTTGGCGACGGTACGTCGCGTGAGTTTTACGACAGTATCGTGCGCAGCAGCCTCAACGGCGCGGACTTTCCGGTGACCTTCGTGGCGCTCGACGGCGACATACCGCTCGGCACGGTGGGATTCTGGCGCTGCGATTTGATCAGCCGTCAGGATCTCACACCATGGGTGGCGGCGCTGTTTGTCGAGGAGTCCGCGCGCGGCAAAGGGTTGAGCGAAGCGCTGCAGCAGCATGTGATCGATTTTGCGCGCCAGCGCGGCCACGACAAGCTGTGGTTATGGTCAACGTTTGGCGGTTATTACGAGCGTTTTGGCTGGCAGTATCAGTGCGACGCGCTGGAGTTCCCGGATGTGCGGGTGAAGGTGTATTCGCGAAGTTTGTAACCAGGTCGGCATAAATGCCGACCCTACGAAAGGCGGTTAGGGCTTAACCCGGCCCACTCACCGAATGCCGTCTTACCAGCGTCGGGCTAAACATATTGGTCACTTCCGGCATCTCGCTGCCATTAGCTAACGCCAGCGCCAGTTGCGCCGCCTGTTGCGCCATGGTGACAATCGGGTAGCGCACCGTGGTTAAACGCGGGCGCACATAGCGCGACACCAGCACATCATCAAAGCCAATCAGCGACATCTCTTCCGGCACGCGAATGCCGTTATCACTCAGCACCGCCAGCGCGCCGGCGGCCATCGAATCGTTATAACAGGCCACCGCCGTGAACTGCTTGCCGCGTCCCATCAGCTCGGTCATCGCCTGCTCGCCGCCCACTTCGTCAGGTTCGCCCCACGCCACTAAACGATCGTTGCACGGCAAACCGTGCTCTTTCAGCGCGTCGTAATAGCCTTGCAGACGATCTTCAGCATCGGAAATGGTGTGAGTAGAGCAGATAAAGGCGATTTGCGTATGGCCTTGCTGAATCAGATGGCGCGTAGCCAGCCACGCGCCGTAGCGGTCATCCAGCGCGATGCAGCGATGTTCAAAGCCTTTCAGCAGACGATTCAGCAGCACCATGCCCGGCACCTGCTTCATCAGCATCTCTAAATCGTCATCGGGGATTTTCTTGGCGTGCACCACTAAGGCGGCGCAGCGATGACGCATCAGTTGCTCAATCGCCTGACGCTCTTTTTGCTCATTGTGGTAACCGTTACCAATCAGCAAAAAGTTGCCGGTCTGGCCCGCAACTTCATCCACCGCTTTGACCATCGCGCCAAAAAACGGGTCGGAAACATCGCCCACCACTAAACCCAGGGTTTCGGTGGATTGCTGCGCCAGGGCGCGTGCGTTGGCGTTCGGGTGATACTGCAACTGCTCCATTGCCGCCGTAACGGCGAGGCGAGAACTCTCGCTGGCTTTGGGCGAATTATTGATGACGCGGGAGACGGTCGCAACCGACACCCCAGCCATACGGGCAACATCCTTAATGGTAGCCATGCGATTATCGACATCCGGGAAAACGTTTACACATGCCACCAGTGTTACGGAAAACCCACCCTGTAGCAACCCGGCAGAATGCCAGCGCTGTCGCAAAAGCACGGAAAATCAGGCGCTCACAGCCGCGCTTTAGCTCGGTTACAGGCTCATGTTATGCTGCCAGACACAATCACACCTGCCTGCCGGACCCAAAAACCATGAAAACTCGCGTGCCACACCTGGCGCACTGGGGTGCATTCACTGCCGTCACTGAAAACGATCGCCTGATTGGCTGTGAACCCTTCTTCGCCGATGCCGATCCGTCGCCGATGCTCAACACCATTCCTGAACTGGTCTATTCGGATAAGCGTATTCGCCAGCCGATGGTGCGCCGTTCATGGTTGAAGTCGCGCGAGAACAGCGATCGCACCTTGCGCGGTCGGGAAGACTTCGTGGCGGTAGATTGGGATACCGCGCTGGATTTAGTGGCGGAAGAGAATCGCCGCGTGCGCGATCGCTACGGCGCAGCGGGCATTTTCAACGGCTCTTACGGCTGGTCATCGGCGGGACGCGTCAACCACGCGCGCACGCTGATTCGTCGCTTCTATTTTCAGGGCGGCGGCGGGGTCGATCAGCAAGGTAACTACAGCTGGGGCGCGGCGCAGTTCTTCCTGCCGTACGTGATTGGCACCTACATGCCGCTCACCGGCCGCGTCACCGACTGGCCGCAAGTGGTGCAGCACGCCGACATCTTTATCGCCTTCGGCGGCCTGGCGCTGAAAAACGCGCAGGTGGCGTCCGGCGGCGCAGGGCAGCACAGCCTGAAACCGGCGCTGGAGCAGCTCAGCGCCAAAGGCACGCCAATTATTAACATCAGCCCAATGCGCGATGACTGCCCGGCGTTCGTCAATGCCGAGTGGATTCCGATTCGCCCGAACACCGACGTGGCGCTGATGCTGGCGCTGGGTTTTGAGATCACCAGGCGTAACGCGCTGGATGAAAGCTTCCTCGCCAGCCACTGTACCGGCTGGCCGCAGCTGCGCGGCTATCTGCTCGGTGAAAGCGATGGCATCGCCAAAACGCCTGAGTGGGCCAGCAGCATTACCGGCATTCCGGCGGCGCGCATTGCTTTGCTGGCGCAGCAGCTGATCGGCAAACGCAGCTTTATTACCTGCTCCTATTCGGTACAGCGCGCCCATCGCGGCGAGCAGCCGTACTGGATGATGATTGCGCTGTCGTCAATGCTCGGTCAGCCGGGCTTGCCGGGCGGCGGTTTCTCCTTTGGTCATGGCTCGATGAACAGCGTCGGCAATCCGCGTCAGGATGGCCCGGCACCCATGATGAGCACCGGTCCGAATCCGGGCAATTTGTCGATTCCGGTGGCGCGCATCAGCGACATGCTGCTCAATCCCGGCCAGCCGTACGCATTCCAGGGTGAAACCCAGCACTATCCGGATATCCATTTGGTGCATTGGGCGGGCGGCAATCCGTTCCATCATCATCAGCAGCTCAATCGTCTGGTGGAAGGCTGGCAGCGCCCGGATACTGTGATTGTGCAGGATATCGTCTGGACGCCGGCGGCGCAGATGGCGGATATCGTGTTGCCCGCCACCACCACGCTGGAGCGCAACGACATAGGCGGATCGTCGCGCGATCGCTTCGTGCTGGCGATGCATCAGGCGATCAAGCCGCAGCATCAGGCGCGCAATGATTTCGACATCTTCGCTGATATCGCCGATCGCCTCGGCTATCGTGATGTGTTCACCGAAGGGCGCAATGAGATGCAGTGGATCGAGCATCTGTATCAGCAGTGCGCGGTAGCGCATGCGCGGCGTGATATTCCGTTCCCGGAGTTCGGGGAATTCTGGGAGCGCGGTTTTGTCGAGATTCCCGAAGGCGGCAAGCCGTTCGTGTTTATGGATGATTTCCGCGCTAACCCAGAAATGCATCCAATTCAAACCGCCAGCGGCAAGATTGAGCTGTTCTGCCAAACCATTGCCGATTATCAGCTGGAGGATTTCGCCGGACATCCCGAGTGGCGCGAGCCGCAAGAGTGGCTGGGCGCGCCGCTCAGCGCCGAGTTCCCGCTGCATATGATCTCCATTCAGCCATCCGATCGTCTGCACAGCCAGATGGATGCCACCGCCACGGTGCAAGGCAACAAAACCGCCGGACATGAGACGCTGTATATGCATCCGCAGGATGCGGCAACGCGTGATATTCAGGATGGTGATGAGATTGAGGTGAGCAACGCGCGTGGTCGCATGTTGGCCGGTGTGCGCCTGACCGACGGTTTGACGCCGGGCGTGGTGATCATCGCCACCGGTGCCTGGTTCGATCCTGGATTTGGTCGCGCCTGGCAGCCGTGGGATCGCGCCGGCAACCCGAATGTACTGACATTAGACATCGGTACCTCGTCGTTAACCCAGGGCCCTAACGCCATGAGTTGCCTGGTGGAAATCAAAAAACATCTGATGTGAATGGGCAACGAATAATCTCATCGCTGGTTACATTTTGCCGGTAACTGTTGCGTTTAGGAGATGGTTTCCCAGCGTGCCACCTTGCTACAGTCAGGGTCCCAGAGGTATTGATGGGTGAACATCAAAAAGTTTTCTTGATTACACCGACCTGCGCAGATGCGCAGGTTTTTTTTTGCTTAACGAATCGAAACACAGTTTTCCTGTCAACTCGCTTTACGTTTCTTTATAACTGCAAGCAATAAGCTTCAGATTCACTTACAGCAGCGGATTGCCATGCCTCAAATAAAAAAATTTCTGGGAAAAGACCAGATAAAAGCGCCCTTTAACCCGTTTCGTTTTCGCCTGATTTGCCTTGGCGTTTTCTGCTGTCTGGTGCTGTTGCTGATTTGCGTTGGTGACCTGCAGCTGATCAAGCATCCGATGCTGGAGCACGAAGCCGATCAGCGTTCGCTGCGTACCGTGACGCTGCCGACCAATCGCGGCACCTTGCTGGATCGCGACGGCCAGGCGTTAGCGTTGAGCGTTCCGGCGCGTGACATCATCGCCGATCCAATGCGCGTGCTGGAGGCAAATCCCGATTTCACCAGCGCCAAATGGGCGTATCTGGCGGCGGCGCTCAATCAGCGTCCGGAAGATCTGCGCGCGGCCATCACCGCCAACCCGAAAAAACGTTTCCTCTATCTGGGCCGTAAAATCGAACTCGGCATCGCTAAAGATATCGCCGAGCTGAAACTGAAAGGCATCAGTTCGGTGTATAACGACAGCCGTTTCTATCCGATGAGTGAAGCGGCCGCGCCGCTGATTGGTATCGTGGGAGCCGACAGCAACGGCCTGAACGGCATCGAAAAAGGCTTCGACCATGTGCTGCAAGGCGATCCCGGCAAAGAAGTTTATCGTCAGGATGGCGAAGGCAACATCATTGCGATGATCGATTACCAGCCGCCACAGCAGCCGCCAACCGTGCAGCTCAGCATCGACAAGTTCGACCAATTCACGCTCTACAGCAAACTGCGCGACGGCGTGCTGCTTAACAAAGCCGATTCGGGCGCGGCGGTATTGGTGAAAATCGATACCGGTGAAATTCTGGCGATGGCTTCTTATCCGTCGTTCAACCCGAACAACTACGAAAACGCCACGCCGGCGCAGATGCGTAACTCGGCGATCAACGACAGCTACGAACCTGGCTCCACGGTGAAGCCGCTGGTGGTGATGGAAGGGCTGGAGCGCCATCTGGTGCGCGCCGACTCGGTGATCGATACCACGCCGTACAGCGTTAACGGCCACCTGATCCGCGACGTCGGTCACTGGCCGCGCCTCACCATGACCGGCATCCTGCAGAAATCGAGTGACATCGGCGTCTCGCACATTGCGCTGGCAATGCCCGCTGAAGCGCTGGTTAATACCTATCAGGCGTTTGGTCTGGGTAAACCTACCGGGCTGGGATTGACCGGCGAGAGCGTCGGTTACTTCCCGCTGCACCGCGAGCGCTGGGCTGATATCGAACGCGCCACCTTCGCCTTTGGCTACGGCCTGCGCGTCACGCCGCTGCAGATTGCGCGTGAATACGCCACGCTCGGCTCTTACGGCGTCTATCGTCCGCTGTCGATCACCAAAGTGACGCCGCCGGTGTTAGGCAAACAGGTAGCGAATCCGCAGGTGGTGCAAACTGTGGTGCATATGCTGGAGAGCGACGTGCTGCCAGGCGGCACCGGTGTCAGAGCGGCGGTGCCGGGTTATCGTCTGGCGACCAAAACCGGTACTGCAGAGAAGATGGGCAGCAGCGGCAAGTATGATGGCGGTTATATCAACTACACCGCAGGCATCGCGCCTGCCAGCCACCCGGAAGTGGCGCTGGTGGTGATGATCAACCATCCTACTGCTGGCGATCACTTTGGTGGATCGGTGGCGGCACCGATCTTCGGTAACATCATGGGCCCGGTACTCAAGCACATGAACGTGGCACCGGACGCGATCTACAGTAAACCTTCTTCAGACAAATCTTAGTTAAATCAAAAGTGTAAGTGAGGTGTGGAGAATATTCACACCTCGTTTCACTTCCCCAAACACCGTTGCTTTTTGCACCTGTCTTTCACCGGCTCAACGGTGCCAATATGGACATCCCAGAGGTATTGATGGGTGTGAAACAAGCTGCTTTGGCAGTACCCTGTTATTACACCGACCCACGCAGATGCGTGGGTTTTTTTTGCCTGTTATTTACTGCCGCGCGAACTCGCTCACACCTCTTGTCTGAGTCTTAACACTTCCCCGGCAACATAAAAATATCGGGTTGTGTAACCTGTATGTAACGCACCGCGATGTCGCATTCCATGGCGGTTCGCTAGCCCCCTACAGTGTTGGTAGCGCTTTAGGGGGCGATTTTTTATTGCGATTCGTTGAGGCCACCTGCAATGCCAAAAACCAAAGACCGCACGCCAAAAGGCGAGGGCCGATCCTCGGCGTTTCAGTTACGTATTCATCCGGAGCTGCATGAACAGCTGCGCAGTGTGACCGATGACGACAACGTTACGCTGTCGTGCTGGTTAAAAGAGCTGGCACGCCGCGAGCTGCGCCGCCGTGGCATCGAACCCAAAGGTTAACCGTAGGGCGTCATTTATGACGACCTTGCCAATGACCGTACTGTGCGGCCTCCGGAACGGTCACCATAAATGGCGACCCTACGGGTGCGATATGCACGGACGGAATTGCCATCAAAAAACCGCGAAAAGCCAAAAACACCAACGATTTATGGCACGAAAGGTTTACCATTTTCCTTTGGAAAATATATTTTACGCAACCTTAACAACCTCGCTTAACCCGCCTCCCTACAATGACTTTTTGAGTCATTACCTTCGTGACTATTCCCTTCCTATCTTTTAGAGAACAACTATGCGCCTGAAACTTCTTTCTGCCAGCGTGGTGTTTTTACTGGCAGCCTGTGATCAGGGCGGAGCAAAGCCCGCCGCATCCGCCACCCCGCAAGTGGGCGTGGTCAACCTGAAAGCGGAACCCGTTACGCTCGTTAGCCAATTGCCAGGCCGGACCACGGCGGTGAGAACCGCGCAGGTGCGTCCGCAGGTGAGCGGCGTGATTGAAAAAATCCTGTTTACTGAGGGCGGTGAAGTGAAAGCCGGCCAGCCGCTGTATCAAATCGATCCGGCCACCTATAAAGCCGCCTACGACAAAGCGATGGCGACCTGGCAAAACGATGCAATGGTGGTGAAACGCTATCAGCCGCTGGCCAACGCGCACGCCATCAGCCAGCAAACCTACGACGATGCGGTTGCCGCCGCGCGTGAAGCGCAGGCCGATGTGGAAACCGCCAAGGTGAATCTCGATTACACGCTGGTGAAAGCGCCGATTTCCGGCCACATCAGCCGCTCGCTGTATACCGCCGGTGCGCTGGTCACCAACGGGCAAACCGATTATCTCGCCACCATCACTCAGCTTGATCCGATCTATGTCGATGTCAGCGAATCCTCCACCGATCTGCTGCGTCTGCGCCGCGCGCTGGCCGACGGCAAAATCGCCAAAGTGGCCGACAACACCGCCGCAGTGGGTCTGTCGCTGGAAGATAACAGCCAGTACGCCGAGCAGGGCAAGCTGGCGTTCTCGGAAGTGAACGTTGATACCGCCACCGGCACCGTGGTGCTGCGCGCGGTGTTCCCGAATCCACACAACGAACTGCTGCCTGGCATGTACGTGCACGCCAGCTTCCCGCAGGGCATTCAGCAGCAGGGCATTTTGCTGCCGCAAGAGTCGATCATGCATGACACCAAAGGCCAGCCGTATGTCTATGTGGTGAAAAGCGACAACACCATTGAGCAGCGCAGCATCCACACCGGCGAGATGATCAAAGGCGAATGGTTGGTAACGTCGGGCCTGCAGCAAGGGGAAAACGTGGTGGTGAACAACCTGCAAAGCGTGCGCAGCGGGGTGAAAGTCACCACTACCGCTGCCAACACCAATGACACGCCATCCGCCAATGCGGTGAGTCTTTCGATGACTGACGCAGCAGCGCAATAGGAGGCGGCATGTCGAAGTTTTTTATTGAACGTCCAATTTTTGCCTGGGTTATCGCGATTATCGTGATGCTGGTGGGCGCGATTGCCGCTATCAGTTTGCCGGTCAATCAATATCCTAACATCTCCGCGCCGGCGGTCTCCATCTCGGTGACCTATCCGGGCGCCAGCGCCGAAACCACGCAAAACACCGTGGTGCAGGTGATTGAGCAGCAGCTGAACGGCCTGGATGGTTTGCGCTATCTGGAGTCGAGCAGCGCCTCGGACGGTAGCGCGCAGATCATCGCCACCTTTAATCAGGGCATCAATCCCGATATCGCCCAGGTTCAGGTGCAGGACCGCGTGTCGCTGGCGGAGTCGCAGTTGCCCACCGATGTCACGCAGCAAGGCATCCGCATCCGTAAGTATCAGAAAAACTTCATGATGGTCATCGGGCTGATCGCCAAAGACGGCAAGCTGACCAACGGCGATCTGGCCGACATGCTGGTGTCGAAACTGGAAGATCCGATCTCGCGTACGCCGGGCGTCGGCGACTTCATGGTGCTGGGATCCGAATACGCGATGCGCATCTGGCTCGACCCAGCCAAGCTCTACAAATACAACCTGATGCCGAGCGATGTCACTACCGCGATTGATAACCAGAACGTGCAGGTGTCATCCGGTTCACTGGGCGGTTTGCCGACCATTCAGGGCGCGAAAACCGAGGCGACGATCCTCGGCAAAACCCGTTTCACCACCGTGAAGCAGTTTGAGAATGTGCTGCTGAAAGTGAACAGCGACGGCTCGCAGGTGCGGCTGAAAGATGTGGCCAGCGTAGCGCTCGGGCCGCAAAGTTACGGCATCGACGCCACCATGAACGGCAAACCGGCCGCCGGTATCGCGCTGCGTCTGGCAACCGGCGCTAACGAACTGGATACCGCCAAAGCGGTGCGCCAAACCATCGCCGACCTGAAAGATTCGCTGCCGGATAACGTCGAAATTCAGTACCCGTACGACACCTCGCCGGTGGTCAGCGCCTCGATTGAAGAAGTGGTGAAAACGCTGATCGAAGCGGTAGTGCTGGTGTTCTTCGTGATGCTGATCTTCCTGCAAAACCTGCGTGCCACGCTGATCACTACGCTGGTAGTGCCGGTGGTGCTGCTGGGCACCTTCGGCATTCTGTCGGCGTTTGGTTACAGCATTAACACTCTCACCATGTTCGGTATGGTGCTGGCCATCGGGCTGCTGGTGGATGACGCCATTGTGGTGGTGGAGAACGTCGAGCGAGTGATGCACGAAGAGCATCTCGATCCCAAAGCCGCCACCATCAAGTCGATGCAGCAGATTCAGGGCGCGCTGTTTGGCATCGCGCTGGTGCTGTCGGCGGTGCTGCTGCCGATGGCGTTCTTCTCCGGATCGACCGGCGTGATTTACCGCCAGTTCTCGGTCACTATCGTCTCGGCGATGGCGCTGTCGGTGATCATGGCGCTGATCTTCACGCCCGCGCTGTGCGCCACCTTGCTGAAACCGGCGGCGGCGGAGCATAAAACCACCGGATTCGCCGGTTGGTTTAACCGCAAATTCGACAGCGGGGCGATGCATTACACCAACGGCGTCAGCAAAGTGATTTCCCGTCGCGGCCTGTTCCTGGTGATCTATCTGGTGATTGTCGGCGTGACGGGCTTTTTGTTCACCCGCGTACCCACCACCTTCCTGCCGGGCGAAGATCAGGGCTTGATGATGGTGCAAATCACACTGCCGGTGAACTCGTCGTCGCAGCGTACTCAGCAGGTCATCAACGATCTCAACGCCTATCTGCAACAGAACGAAGCGTCGGTGGTGACCACCACCTTTGGCGTGGCGGGCTTTAACTTTGCCGGTCGCGGTCAGAGCAACGCCATGGCCTTTGTGCGCCTGAAAGATTGGGGCGACCGCACGCACAGCGGGCAAAGCGTACAGGATTTGGCGAACCGCGTGATGGCGCACTTCGCCAACTATCAGAACGCCAAAATCTTCGCCATGGTGCCGCCAGCGGTGATGGAGCTGGGCAATGCCACCGGTTTCGACCTCTATCTGCAGGATACCGGCGCGCACAGCCATCAGCAGATGATGGATGCCGCGCACCAGCTTATTTCGTTGGCGAACAACGATCCGCATCTGGCGCAGGTCCGTCTTAACGGGCTGGAAGATGAGCCGCAGTATCAGCTGGAGATCAATGATGAGAAGGCCAGCGCGCTCGGTCTGAGCATGACCGACATCAACAACACTTTGTCGGTGGCGTGGGGCTCCAGCTACATCGATCAGTTCATGTATAACGGCCGCGTGAAAGAGGTCTATCTGATGGGCAAAGCGGACTCACGCGTCACGCCGTCCGATCTCGACAAATGGTACTTCCGCAACAGCAGCGGCACCATGGTGCCATTCTCCGCCTTTGCTTCGGGTAAATGGGTGTACGGCTCGCCGCACTTCGAGCGCTTTAACGGCTTAACCGCCGAAGAGATCCTCGGATCGCCCGCGCCGGGCCAAAGTACCGGTGAAGCGATGAAGGCGGTGGAGCAGCTGGCGAAGCAGCTGCCGCACGGGTTCCGCGTGCAGTGGTACGGCATTTCGTATGAGGAGCAAGCCTCCGGCAGCCAAACCACGCAGCTCTATCTGATCTCGATTCTGGTGGTGTTCCTGTGTCTGGCGGCGCTGTACGAGAGCTGGTCGATCCCGTTCTCGGTGATCATGGTGGTGCCGCTCGGCATTCTCGGCACCATCAGCGCGGTGCTGATGCGCGGCTTGCAGAACGATGTGTTCTTCCAGGTTGGCTTACTCACCACGGTCGGGCTGGCGGCCAAGAACGCCATTCTTATCGTCGAGTTCGCCAAAGAGCTGCATGAGCGCGAGGGCAAAACGTTGGTGGAAGCGGCGGTGGAAGCGGCGCGGCTGCGTATCCGCCCAATCATCATGACCTCAATGGCATTTATCCTCGGCGTGCTGCCGCTGACTATCTCCAACGGCGCGGGCGCAGGCAGCCAGCACTCGATCGGTACGGCGGTGGCGGGCGGGATGATCACCGCCACCTTCCTCGCCATTTTCTTTGTGCCGATGTTCTACGTGGTGGTTTCGCAGTTCTTTGCGCGTAAGAAAAAACCAACAGCAGAGACCGTGCAAGACAGTTAAACGGTCGCCATGAATGGCGACCCTACAGGTTTTCGTAGGGTGCGCATTCATGCGCACCTTCATACAAAGGCACTTGAATGCTTAAGTTAAAAATGAACATTAATAATTTCCGTCTGGCGCTGTTGCCGCTGACTTTGGCATTGGCCGGTTGTACGCTGGCGCCGCATTATCAGCGCCCGGCGCTGCCGGTGGATGCGAAATACGATCAGGCGACGCCGGTCGGTAACGTCGCGGATTTGCCGTGGCAGAACTTCTTCACTGACGTCACGCTGCGCAACCTGATTCAGCTGTCGCTCGACAACAACCGCGACCTGCGCGTGGCGGCGCTGAATGTGCAAGAGGCGCAGCAGGGCGTCACGGTGCAGCGCGCGGCGTTGATGCCGTCGATCAACGCCACGGCCAGCCAGACCTCGGCGCATGAACCGGCCAATCTCTACAACACCAAAACCAGCGGCGCGGTGACCTATCACGAGCTGAACAGTGGTTTGAGTGTGACCTCGTGGGAGCTGGATTTCTTTGGCCGCCTGCAAAGCCTGAGCGATCAGGCGCAGGAAACCTATCTGTCGAGCGCCGCCACCGAGCGCGCCACGCGTATCTCGCTGATTGCGGAAGTGGCGACGGCGTGGCTAACGCTGAGTTCGGATAACGATCTGCTGCATCTGGCGCAACGTACTGCGCAAAGCCAGCAGGAGTCGTATCACCTGACCAAACTCAGCTACGACGGCGGTGCCAGCAGCGATCAGGATCTGGCGCAGGCTGAAAGCACGGTGCGCGCCGCGCAGGCCGACGTGGCGAGTTATACGCGGCAGGTGCGGCAGGATGTCGATGCGCTGCGCTTGCTGGTCGGCACCGATCTGCCCGCAAGCTTGTTGTCGCACGCCACGCTGGACGCCAACTGGCAGTTCCCGGCCACGCCGGCTGGCTTGCCGTCGGATCTGCTGACGCGTCGCCCGGACATCATGGCAGCGGAGCACACGCTGAAGGCGGCGAATGCCAATATCGGCGCGGCGCGTGCCGCCTTCTTCCCAAGCATCACGCTGACCGCGTCCGGCGGCTCTACCAGCAGTTCGCTTGGCAGCCTGTTGGGCGGCGGCACCGGCGCATGGTCATTCATGCCATCGATTAACCTGCCGATTTTTGACGGCGGTAAAAACGAGGCAAACCTGAATATCGCGCATATCGAAAAACGCATCGACATTGCGGATTACGAGAAAGCGATTCAAACCGCGTTTAAAGAGGTGAAAGATGCGCTGGCCGGGCAGGACACCTGGCAGGATCAGCTGACAGCGCTGCAACAGGAGGTTGGCGCCAATCAGCGCGACTACGACTACTCCGCATTGCGCTTCAAGCAAGGCGTAGACAATTATCTCAATGTGTTAGTGGCCCAGCGATCGCTTTACAGTTCGCAGCAGTCGCTGATCAGCGCGCATCTGGGCCAGCTGAGCCAGAAAATCACCCTCTACAAGGCGTTAGGCGGCGGCTGGAAATCTTAATTGCCTTAACGAAACCCTTACGGTTCGCGTATGGAATTCGCGCGGGCATTCAACCGATAATGCGCGCAGTGATGGTTTCCCTTTGAAATAATCCCCTGTTTTACCGGGGACTTTCCTTTTTCTTGCTGACTTGAAGATCCTGATGACTCCTAACGCTTCCCGCTCCACGTTCTCTCGCTGGCTGAAATGGCTGCTCCTGTTGGTTGTGCTGTTGATTGTGGCGGGCGTGATCTGGCGCGTGGTCGGCGGACATGGCGGGATGCCGCCGGGCGGCGAGAAGGGCGGACGCG
>NZ_DALYOQ010000084.1:0-22893 GCF_031974595.1 Pantoea sp. CTOTU46764
CCCCGCAAGCGGGGGAAGGCCGGGATGGGGGACTACCAGCACAATCAAATCCCTTTTAACACCGCAAACTCTTCCGCCGCACGCGTCACATTCACTTTCGTAACTTCGTAATGCGCCACTGCCACAAACGGATCTTCCGCCAGAATGGTGTCCAGCCGCGCACGATCAATATCCTTCACCAGCAGCACGCCGCCGGTGCGCGGATCTTTACGTCCCGCCGCAATAAATACGCCGCTGTCAAAGTAGCGGTTAAGCCACGCAACATGTGGGTCGAGTAACGCTTCCACTTCTTCTACCGGACGAAAATAGTTCAGATATACCACGTACATAGTGAATCCTCAGGTTGTCGGATTAGCGAGCTCGGTTAGCAGCGGCAGCAGAATCTTCACGCTGTCACGCGTGCGTTGCGTGATGCGGCCTGGCAGCCAGTGATCGAGATAGTTGAGGTTATCGCGCTCGGTTTGATGGCGCACGTTGCCTGCCGGGAAATGGCTGGAGCGCGTGCGCTGTTGCTGCCCATCTTTGTTGCCCAGCGCCCAGTTGGCGGCGGTGACATCCAGCAATGGCATGCCGGCTTTATCGAACGGGTTCACGCCGGGATAATCGCGTGCGGTCATCGCGTGGCTGGCAGCGGAGATGCCGTAACGGTGCGCCAGCTGCACGGCGCGCGCGCTGGTCTGCTTGCGTACCGCTGATGGCGTATTGATGCCGCTATTAAAGTAGAGATGATCGCCGACGATCAGGCTATTCAGATCGATCACCAGCAGCGTGTTCTTCTTCTCTTGCACGCTCATGCGCGCCAGATAATCATCCATGCCGTGCAAACCGGCTTCACCGGCGCTCAGCGCCACGAAGCGCACGCCGTAGTGCAGCGGCGTCTTGCTGAGCGCCTGTGCCAACTCCAGCATCACGCCCAGCCCGGACGCATTGTCGTCCACGCCCTGCAAACGCAGGCCGCCGAGATTGTTATCCGCTTCATGGCGGCTGAGCGGTGTCCAGGTATCCAGATGCGTAACGATCAGGATCTCCTGCGGCACTTCACCGGCACGCGCGGCAATCACCGAGGTGGCCGTGACTTTGTGCGTGCGGCTCTCGCCCTTTTTCTCCAGCCAGTTATAGCTGGTTTTGAACTGGCGGGTATTACTCTGATATCCCAGCTGGCTGAACTGCTGCTGCAGATAATCGGCAGTCAGCAACTCGGCTGGACTGCCGCTCATGCGGCCGGGGAAATAGGTGGCGATATGGCGTAACTGCTGTTCGGCAAAATGCCCCGGCGCGGTGGAAGTGCTCGCAGCCTGAGCGAAGAAAGGCAAACCGCCCGCAAGCAGTGCTGCCAGCACGCAGCGGCGGAGAGTGGCAAACATAGTGATAGTCCTTTTCTGACATCCAGTGATGCTAAAAAAATTCCGGGATAGTATGAAACTGTGACGACGCTTGCACAATTTGATTTGCTCCGAAACACCAGCAATATCATTTGTTAAGCACAAAATGTTATCAGCAATCCTGGGTCGTTATTCCATTCGGTAACTACTCATTCCAATTCGTAATTTCATCTGTCCGAAGGGCGGGACGTATAGTCGCGTTAACTTATTGTAAAACTAGCAAGGTTAACGTGGATTATCTGCCTCTCTTTGCCGATCTCAAAAACCGTCCGGTGCTGGTTGTTGGCGGTGGCGAAATCGCTGCGCGCAAAATAGAACTGCTGCGGCGTGCCGGTGCGCGCGTGCTGGTCGCCGCGCGCGAACTCGGTCATGAGCTGCAGGCGCTGCTGGAAATTGAGGCGATTGAATGGATCGCCCAGCGCTTCGATCCGGCGCAGCTGGATGGCGTGTTCCTTGTGATTGCCGCTACCGATGACAACGCGCTTAACGCGCAGGTGTTCGATGCCGCCAACGCGCGCCACAAGCTGGTTAACGTGGTGGACGATCAGCCGAAGTGCAGCTTTATCTTCCCGTCGATTGTCGATCGCTCACCGCTGGTGGTAGCGATCTCCTCCAGCGGCACCGCGCCGGTGTTAGCGCGTCTGCTGCGTGAGAAAATTGAAGCTTTACTGCCGGCCAATCTCGGACAGATGGCTGAAGTGGCCGGGCAGTGGCGCGACAAGGTGAAGCAGCGCTATCACCGCATGTCTGAACGCCGTCGTTTCTGGGAGCGCGCCTTTAACGGTCTGTTCGCCAGCCAGATGGCGGCGGGCAACGTCAATGAAGCGCGGCGCACGCTGGATCACGAACTGGAGAACGACAGCGACAATCAGGGCGAAATCACGCTGGTGGGCGCCGGTCCGGGCGACAGCGGTTTGCTGACGCTGCGTGGCTTGCAGGTGATGCAGCTGGCCGATGTGGTGCTGTATGACCATCTGGTCAGCGACGAAGTGCTTGAGCTGGTGCGTCGCGATGCCGACCGCATCTGCGTCGGCAAACGCGCCGGTGCGCATTCGGTGCCGCAGGAAGAGACCAATCAGATGCTGGTGACGCTGGCGCAACAGGGTAAACGCGTGGTGCGCCTGAAAGGCGGCGATCCGTTTATTTTTGGTCGCGGCGGCGAAGAGTTGCAGGCGGCGCAGGCGGCGGGCATTCCGTTCCAGGTGGTGCCGGGCATCACCGCTGCAGCAGGCGCAACCGCCTATGCCGGTATTCCGCTGACCCATCGCGACCACGCGCAGAGCGTGCTATTTATTACCGGTCACTGCCGCGCGGATGGCGATGGCATCGATTGGCCGTCGCTGGCGCGCGCACGTCAAACCTTAGCGATTTATATGGGCACGGTGAAAGCGGCGGAAATCGCTGCCGGGCTTATCGAACATGGCCGTGCCGCCTCCACGCCGGTGGCGGTGATTGGGCGCGGCACGCGTCAGGATCAGCAGGTGCTGACCGGCACATTAGATCAACTGGAGGCGCTGGCTGCGGCCGCGCCCACGCCAGCACTGTTAGTGATTGGCGAAGTCGTAAATTTGCACGGGCAATTGGCCTGGTTCCAACATTCGGCACAACAGGGGGCTCGCGAGTCCGCCGTTGTCAATTTGGCTTGAGGAAAAATTATGGACCAAAATCGACTTACTCATCTGCGCCAGCTGGAGGCAGAGAGTATCCATATCATCCGCGAGGTGGCGGCCGAGTTCAGCAATCCGGTGATGATGTACTCCATCGGTAAAGACTCCTCGGTAATGCTGCATCTGGCGCGTAAAGCCTTCTATCCGGGCACGCTGCCGTTTCCGCTGCTGCATGTTGATACCGGCTGGAAATTCCGTGAAATGTACGAGTTCCGCGATCGCACCGTGAAAGCGATGGGCGCGGAACTGCTGGTGCATCGCAACCCGGAAGGCGTAGCGATGGGCATCAATCCGTTCGTCCACGGCAGCGCCAAACACACCGACATCATGAAAACCGAAGGCCTGAAGCAGGCGCTGAACAAATACGGCTTTGATGCGGCATTTGGCGGCGCGCGTCGTGATGAAGAGAAATCGCGTGCGAAAGAGCGTATCTACTCCTTCCGCGATCGCTTCCATCGCTGGGACCCGAAAAATCAGCGTCCTGAGCTGTGGCACAACTACAACGGCCAGATTAACAAAGGCGAAAGCATCCGCGTGTTCCCGCTCTCCAATTGGACCGAGCTGGATATCTGGCAGTACATCTTCCTCGAGAATATCGAGATCGTACCGCTCTACCTCGCCGCGCCGCGTCCGGTGCTGGAGCGTGATGGCATGCTGATGATGATCGATGACGACCGTATCGATCTGCAGCCAGGCGAAGTGATCAAGCAGCGCATGGTGCGTTTCCGTACGCTCGGCTGCTGGCCGCTGACCGGCGCGGTGGAATCAGAAGCGCAGACGCTGCCGGAAATTATTGAAGAGATGCTGGTCTCCACCACCAGTGAACGCCAGGGACGCGTGATTGACCGCGACCAGGCCGGTTCGATGGAAATGAAAAAACGTCAGGGTTATTTCTAAGGAGACGCAGATGAATACCGTTATTGCACAACAGATTGCCGATCAGGGCGGCGTAGAAGCCTGGCTGACCGCGCAACAACATAAAAGCCTGCTGCGTTTCCTGACCTGCGGTAGCGTCGACGACGGCAAAAGTACCTTGATTGGTCGCCTGCTGCACGACACGCGTCAAATTTATGAAGATCAGCTCTCCTCGCTGCACAACGACAGCAAACGTCACGGCACCCAAGGCGAGAAGCTGGATCTGGCATTGCTGGTTGATGGCTTGCAGGCCGAACGTGAGCAGGGCATCACTATCGATGTGGCGTATCGCTACTTCTCGACCGAAAAGCGCAAATTCATTATTGCCGACACACCGGGACACGAGCAGTACACCCGCAACATGGCGACCGGTGCATCGACCTGCGATTTGGCGATCCTGCTGATCGATGCGCGTAAAGGCGTGCTGGATCAGACGCGTCGTCACAGCTTTATCTCCACGCTGCTGGGCATCAAGCATCTGGTGGTCGCCATCAACAAGATGGATCTGGTCGAGTACAAGCAAGAGACCTTTGAGCAGATCAAACAGGATTACCTCGATTTCGCCGCGCAGCTGCCGGAAGATCTCGATATTCGCTTTGTGCCGATGTCGGCGCTGGAAGGCGATAACGTTGCAACGCCAAGTGTCACCATGCCGTGGTACAGCGGCCCAACGCTGCTCGACGTATTAGAAACCGTTGAACTGAACCGCGTGGTGGATCATCAGCCGATGCGTTTCCCGGTGCAGTATGTCAACCGTCCGAATCTCGATTTCCGTGGTTATGCCGGTACGCTGGCTTCGGGCGTGGTGAAAGTCGGTCAACGCGTGAAAGTGCTGCCTTCAGGCGTGGAGTCCACCGTTTCGCGCATCGTCACCTTTGATGGCGACCTGCCTGAAGCGGGTGCCGGTGAAGCAATTACGCTGGTGCTGAAAGATGAGATCGACATCAGCCGTGGCGATCTGCTGGTGGCTGCGGAAGCTGAACTGCAGGCGGTGCAATCCGCCAACGTCGACGTGGTGTGGATGGCGGAACAGCCACTGCAGCCGGGCCAAAGTTACGAAGTGAAGATCGCCGGTAAGAAAACCCGCGCGCGCGTGGAGAAAGTGATCCATCAAGTGGAGATCAACTCGCTGGAGAAGCGCACGGTGGATAGCCTGCCGCTTAACGGCATTGGTCTGGTGGAACTGACCTTTGACGAACCGATGGTGCTGGACGCTTATCGCCAGAATCCGGTGACCGGCGGCATGATCTTTATCGATCGCCTGAGCAACGTGACGGTTGGCGCGGGCATGATCAATCAGCCGCTGACCGATGTGCGTGCGCAAGCGGGCCAGTTCAGCGATTTCGAGCTGGAACTGAACGCGCTGGTGCGTCGTCACTTCCCACACTGGAATGCGCGCGATCTGCTGGGTGGCAAGTAATGGCGCAGCACGATGAAAACGTGGTGTGGCACGATCATCCGGTAACGCGCGAGGAGCGCGAACAGCAGCACGGCCATCAAGGCGTGGTGCTGTGGTTCACCGGGCTGTCCGGCTCGGGGAAATCTACCGTGGCCGGCGCGCTGGAGCAGGTGCTGCATCGGGCGGGGGTGAATACCTATCTGCTGGATGGCGACAACGTGCGTCACGGCCTGTGCCGTGACCTCGGCTTCAGCGATGACGATCGTAAAGAGAACATTCGCCGCGTCGGCGAAGTGGCGAAACTGATGGTCGATGCCGGTTTAGTGGTGTTGACCGCCTTTATCTCGCCGCATCGTGCGGAACGCAACATGGTGCGGGATCTGCTCGCGGAAGGGCAGTTTATCGAAGTGTTTGTCGATACGCCGTTGGCGGTGTGCGAAGCGCGCGATCCCAAAGGTTTGTACAAAAAAGCCCGTGCCGGTGAGCTGCGAAATTTCACCGGCATCGACAGCGTTTACGAGGCGCCAGACGCCCCGGAAATCCACCTTGATGGCGAACAATTGGTTACAAAACTCGCCGGCCAATTGTTAGACCTGCTGCGTCACCGCGATATCATCAGATCCTGAACCGACAGCGGCAAATCCCTCTGGGTTTCCCGCGCTTAGCGTCAACAGGATCTCTATGCAGAACGTAACGCCCATGCTAGCCCGTAAAGATGAACGCACCCCGGATGAGCCTCGCTCGTCACTGCCGGGCGGCGTGTTTGGCTTTCTCTCGTACTGGTGCGCGCTGGCGATTCCGTTCATGCTCTACGGCTCCAACACGCTGTTCTTCTTCCTCTACACCTGGCCATTCTTCCTCGCGCTGCTGCCGGTTTCGGTGCTGATTGGCATCGTGCTCAGCCTGATGATCCGCACCCACTTGTTCTGGAGCGGTATCGCCACGGCGATGGTGGTGATATGCCTGTTCTGGCTGCTGTTCTCATTTCTCTCCGGTTGGTAACGCCCAGCTGATGTGCAAACGCATCGGCAGGTTACAAAACTTTACCTGCCGTCTCGCCTCCTACTCTGGCATTATTTGTCCGGCTAAACGCCCGTGCGCGGCATTTTCGCCGCCGCTGTGGAGTCCAGCGTCAAGTTATGGGATGATTGGGCCGTTTTTCAGGGGGCGGGGATGGGAAAACTGACGTTACTGCTACTCGTGCTGCTGGGATGGCTTCAATATTCCCTGTGGCTGGGTAAGAACGGTATTCATGACTATACGCGCGTCAACGAAGACGTCGCGTCACAACAGGCGAATAACGCCAAGCTTAAAGCGCGTAACGATCAGCTATTCGCCGAAATTGACGATCTCAATGGCGGCTCTGAAGCGATCGAAGAACGCGCACGTAATGAACTGGGCATGATTAAGCCCGGTGAGACTTTCTATCGTCTGGTGCCAGACCAGAACAAACGTAACGCGCAACAAGCTGCGCAAAATCAACAACGATAAGCCATGAACAAGCGCCCGATCCTTGCGGATGTGATTGCCGTGGTGCCCGCCGCAGGTGTGGGCAGCCGTATGCAGGCTGCCTGCCCAAAACAGTATCTGACCATTGGTCAATTCACCCTTCTTGAACACAGCGTCGCACGTCTGCTGGCACATCCTGCGGTAAAACAGGTAATTGTGCCGGTCAGTAATGATGATGGCTGGTTCGATTCACTGCCGCTGGCGCAGGATTCCCGCATTCTCAGAGTGACCGGTGGCGACACGCGCGCCGAATCGGTGCTGGCGGGTTTAAACGCTATTCAACACAGCGAATGGGTGCTGGTGCATGACGCCGCGCGTCCTTGCCTGCATCCGGACGATTTAGCACGCCTGTTAGCGGTACGTGAATACAGCAAGGTTGGCGGTATTCTGGCCGCGCCGGTGCGCGACACCATGAAGCGCGCCGAACCCGGCAAAACCGCCATTGCCCACACCGTTGAACGCGAGGATTTATGGCACGCGTTAACGCCGCAATTTTTCCCGCATCAGCTGCTCACCGCTTGCCTGACGCGCGCACTCCATGAAGGCGCTACCATTACCGATGAAGCGTCGGCGCTGGAGTATTGCGGTTATCACCCGGCGTTGGTGAGCGGACGTAGCGACAATATTAAGGTGACGCGGCCAGAAGATCTGGCGCTGGCGGCCTTCTACCTTACCCAGATTCAGTTACAGGAGAGCGCATGATGCGTATCGGTCACGGTTTTGACGTTCACGCTTTTGGCGGCGAAGGTCCGTTAGTGATTGGCGGGGTGCGTATTCCCTTCGAACACGGTTTTATTGCCCATTCTGATGGTGACGTGGCGCTGCATGCGTTGACGGATGCTTTACTCGGCGCGGTGGCGATGGGCGATATCGGCAAATTATTCCCGGATACCGATCCGGCGTTTAAAGGCGCTGACAGCCGCGGTTTACTGCGTGAAGCCTGGCGTCGTATTCAGCTGAAAGGCTATCGCATCGGTAACGTCGATGTGACCATCATTGCGCAGGCACCGAAAATGTTGCCGCATGTGCCGCAGATGCGCGTCAATATCGCCGAAGATCTCGGTTGCCATATGGACGACGTCAACGTTAAAGCCACCACCACCGAAAAGCTGGGCTTTACCGGCCGTGGCGAAGGCATTGCCTGTGAAGCGGTGGCGCTACTGATAAAGGCCGATCAGGCATGAGTGAGCTGCATTACCTGCACGGCGTGCCCGCAGCCACCGGCGTTATCAAAGCCAGTCCCGAAGATTTTGTGGTGATTGAAGATCTCGGCTATCCCTACGATGGCGAAGGCGAGCAGCTGCTGGTGCGCATCCGTAAAATTGGCTGCAATACGCGCTTTGTCGCCGAGGCCATTGCCAAATTTCTTGGCGTACCGGTGCGCGATCTCAGCTATGCCGGCATGAAAGATCGTCATGCGATCACCGAGCAAACGCTCTGTTTCCGTGTGCCCGGCAATGGCATGCCGAATCTGGCGGGATTCCAGCTGGAAGGCGTTGAGATCCTGCAGATAATTCGCCACAAGCGTAAACTGCGTACCGGCGCGCTGGCGGGCAATGCGTTCCGCTTAGTGGTGCGTCAGATTTCCGATCGCCGTGAAGTCGACGCACGTTTGCAGCAGATTCAACAGCGCGGGGTGCCGAACTACTTTGGTGAGCAGCGCTTTGGTCGCGGCGGCAATAACCTGACGCAGGCGAAACAGTGGGCGAAGGAGACATTCCGTCCGCGCGATCGCAATATGAAAGGTTTGCTGTTGTCAGCGACCCGCAGCCATCTGTTTAATCAGGTGACCAGCGCGCGTTTGCAGCGTGATGGCGCTCTGGACGTGGTGCAGGTGGGCGATGCGGTGCAGCTGGCCGGACGCGGCAGCTGGTTTGTGGCGCAGGCGGAAGAGTTGCCTGACGTACAGCAGCGCGTTGATAATCACCAACTGCGTATCACTGCGCCGCTGCCGGGTCGTGGCGATCCGGGTCCACAAGGTGACGCGCTGCTTTTTGAGCAACAGAGCCTGGCAGGCGCAGAAGAATTGATTACACTGCTTGAGCGCGAGCGCGTTGATGCCGCGCGTCGTGCAATGCTGGTGGTGCCAAAGGATCTGCGCTGGGAATGGTGGGACGATATGACGCTGGAGATGCAATTCTGGCTGCCCGCCGGCAGTTTTGCCACCAGCGTGGTGCGTGAGCTTCTCCAACAAGAAGGTAACGATGCGGATATTGCTGAGTAACGATGATGGAATTCATGCGCCGGGTATTCAGACGCTGGCGCGTGCTTTACGTGAGTTTGCCGAGGTGCAGGTTGTCGCGCCCGATCGCAATCGTAGCGGCGCATCAAATTCGTTAACGCTGGAAACGCCGCTGCGTACTTTTACGCACGAAAATGGTGATATCGCGGTGCAGATGGGCACGCCAACTGACTGCGTGTTCCTCGGCGTCAACAAGCTGATGCAGCCGCGTCCCGACATCGTGGTGTCCGGCATTAATGCCGGTCCGAATCTTGGCGACGATGTGATTTACTCCGGTACCGTCGCTGCGGCGATGGAAGGGCGCCATCTGGGCTTGCCTGCACTCGCCGTCTCGCTCAACGGACATCAGCATTACGACACCGCCGCATCCATCACCTGTACGCTGTTACGCGCGCTATCGCGAGCTCCGCTGCGTACTGGCCGCATTCTCAATATCAACGTGCCGGATTTGCCGTTAGCGGAGATCAAAGGTTTCCGCATTACCCGCTGCGGCAGTCGTCATCCCGCCGATCAGGTTATCTGCACCGAAGATCCGCGCGGCCAACCGCTTTACTGGATTGGCCCGCCGGGGCAAAAGCTGGATGCTGGTCCGGATACCGATTTCGCTGCGGTGGATGCGGGCTATGTTTCGCTGACCGCGTTGCATGTGGATTTGACCGCGCATGCAGCACAAGAGGTATTAAGTGACTGGCTGATCCAGGCAGAGGTAAAACTCGCATGGTGAATCGCCGCATCGAAACGCTTTTGGAGCAACTGCGCGCGCAGGGCATTCATGATGAACACCTGCTGAAAGCCATTGCCGATGTGCCGCGCGAGCGTTTTATCGATGAGGCGTTTGAACATAAAGCCTGGGAAAACGTCGCGCTGCCCATTGGCAACGGCCAGACTATCTCTCAGCCTTACATGGTGGCGCGCATGACCGCCTTGTTAGAGCTCACGCCGGAATCGCGCGTGCTGGAAATCGGCACCGGTTCTGGCTATCAGACCGCTATTCTGGCGCATCTGGTTAATCATGTTTATTCCGTCGAACGCATCAAGGGCTTGCAGTGGCAGGCTAAGCGCCGCCTCAAGCAACTCGATCTGCACAATATCTCTACCCGACATGGTGATGGCTGGCAGGGCTGGGCGACGCGTGGCCCGTTTGATGCCATTATCGTGACCGCCGCGCCGCCTGAAATTCCGACTTTGCTGATAGCGCAATTAGGTGACGGCGGCAAAATGGTGCTGCCGGTTGGTGAGGATCAGCAGGTGTTAAAGCGTTTGCGTCGTCAGGGCGATGAATTAATTGAAGAAATCATCGAGCCCGTACGCTTTGTGCCGTTGGTTCAGGGCGATCTGGCCTGAGCCATCCTTACGCAATTCTTCACAACTGTTACATGGCACGGCGCAGTTGATATTGTTACTATCCTTGTTTATCAATGCTAAAAACCGTTTTTAACGTTACGCGCAGTGGATAATGCGGTTAACGCCGTTACACATTTATATTCAGGGTTGCCATCACGGGGGATCAGTGAGCATGGGAAGCACAGCATTTCAATTACGCCGTTTGGCGGCACTTTCTTTGGTAGGTTTTTGGCTGGCGGGCTGTAGTTCTGGCGATAATACACAGGCACCCATTAGCCAGATTGGTGGTAACAGCGGCGATAGCGGTATAGCTTCAGCCCCAAGTGGCGGCATGATCTCTTCGCAAAATAGCGCTGTGCCTGCGATGCCGCGTGGCGGAATGTTAAGTGGCGGCACACCATCAGCGCAACCGTCAGGTGGAATGGTAAGTGACAATAACAATGTGGCCACAGAAAATGGTCGCATCGTGTACAATCGCAATTATGGGAATATTCCTAAAGGTAGTTACGGCGGTGAAACCTATACCGTAAAGCGTGGCGATACCTTGTTCTATATTGCCTGGATTACCGGCAACGATTTCCGCGATTTGGCACAGCGTAACAACATCGCAGCCCCGTATGGCTTGAATGCCGGGCAAACGCTGCAGGTGGGCAACGGCAACGGCCAAACCATCACCGGTGGAAACGCTATCACCGTAGCTGATGCAACTCAGGGCGGCGTGCCAGTTACCCCGAGCCAGACGCAAATTAAATCCACCCCTGTTGCACAGCAACCTGTTATTACGTATTCTGATGATTCGGGTAATTCGTCGGGTAGCAAATTGCTGCCGTCGAAAGGAGCAAATAATGTGGCAACGACCACAGCTCCGGTTGTCGCACCACCTACAGTCAGCAGCACGACTAATAGCACAACTCCAGTGGGAAGCTGGCGTTGGCCGACTGATGGGAAGATCATCGATAACTTCTCCGCTGCGGAAGGCGGAAATAAAGGTATCGATATCGCCGGTTCGCGTGGACAACCTGTTGTCGCCACAGCTTCGGGAAGAGTGGTGTACGCAGGCAACGCGCTCCGTGGGTACGGTAATTTAATCATCATCAAACACAATGATGACTACCTGAGCGCCTACGCCCACAACGACTCTATGCTGGTCCGGGAACAACAGGAAGTTAAGGCGGGGCAAAAAATCGCTACCATGGGTAGCACCGGTACCAGTTCAGTACGATTGCACTTTGAAATTCGTTACAAGGGGAAATCCGTAAACCCGTTGCGTTATTTACCGCAGCGATAATCCGGCAGAACCTTGGTTCTGCCCTTGGATCACGGGTAGGAGCCGCTAATGAACCAGAATACGCTGAAAGTTAACGATTTACATGAAGATGCGGAATTCGAGGAAAACAACGGAGCTGAGGTTTTTGATGAGAAGGCTCTCGTTGAGAACGAACCTGGTGATAACAACGACATAGCGGAAGAAGAGCTGTTGTCACAGGGTGCGACGCAACGCGTTTTGGATGCGACGCAGCTTTACCTCGGCGAGATTGGTTATTCACCGCTGCTGACGGCAGAAGAAGAAGTCTTCTTTGCGCGCCGTGCACTGCGGGGTGACATTCCTTCTCGTCGCCGCATGATTGAAAGTAACTTACGCTTGGTAGTAAAGATTGCCCGTCGTTACAGCAATCGTGGTCTGGCTCTGCTGGATCTGATTGAAGAGGGTAATCTCGGCTTGATTCGCGCCGTAGAGAAGTTTGACCCAGAACGTGGGTTCCGTTTCTCAACTTACGCCACGTGGTGGATTCGTCAGACAATTGAACGGGCGATCATGAATCAAACCCGTACCATCCGTCTGCCCATCCACATCGTTAAAGAGTTGAATGTTTACCTGCGTACCGCGCGTGAACTTTCGCACAAGCTTGATCATGAGCCAAGTGCTGAAGAGATTGCCGAACAGCTAGACAAGCCTGTTGATGACGTGAGCCGTATGCTGCGTCTCAATGAGCGCATTACCTCGGTCGACACACCTTTGGGTGGCGATTCCGAAAAAGCGCTGCTGGATATCCTGGCCGATGAGAAAGACAACGGTCCGGAAGACACCACGCAAGACGATGATATGAAACAGAGCATCGTCAAGTGGTTGTTTGAACTGAATGCCAAGCAGCGTGAAGTGCTGGCACGTCGTTTCGGCCTGTTAGGCTATGAAGCGGCAACGCTGGAAGATGTAGGTCGTGAAATCGGGTTGACCCGTGAACGCGTACGTCAGATTCAGGTGGAAGGATTGCGTCGTCTGCGTGAGATTCTGCAGACACAAGGTTTGAACATCGAAGCACTGTTTCGTGAATAACAGAATACGTGGGTAACACAAGAAGCGGTGGTGAAAACCACCGCTTTTTTTATTGGTATAAAATATAAAGACAGGGCTTCTTTACTTCATCGAAATAAAAGCTTGTAACGCTATCGCTTAAATCCTCACCTAAATAAGCGTAAATTAAAACCAGTAGTTGTTAATTATACATCTAATAAATGCGTTTTTTATCTTGCTCTCATTTAATAAATTGTAATGCTGCGCACGACTTTCTTTGCAATATTGCCATTATTTCTTTATTTGTGTCACTCCCATAAAAGTTTTTAGCTCGATGCTATGCCATTTTCTTGCTCGCTGTATCACCAGGATATTCAGGTAATGAATAGTTAAAAGGGAGTGAGAAGAACAATGAGTGTGCAAAGCAGCAGTACAAAGTCACCATACTCCAGAGTGGTTTTCGGAATGCCAATATCTCTTCTTTGGGGATATATTGCGATGGCCATCTTCATGACCGGTGATGGCATTGAGTTGGCTCATCTTTCACGATATCTCTACGATCTCGGCTATGGAGAAAAACAAGTTTCATTAGTTTTCACCGTTTATGCATTAACTGCTGCGGTCTCAAGTTGGCTTTCTGGCGCGGTCAGTGAAATTTATGGTCCTAAGAAAATCATGCTCACCGGCGCTATTTGGTGGATGGTGCTACATGCCGTATTTGTTTACTTTGGCGTGAGTGAAAATAACTTTATCTGGATGCTGGTCAGTTACACGTTGCGTGGCTTCGCTTATCCGCTGTTCTTTTATGGCTTCTACGTATTAGTGGTGCAGCGTACGCCTGAGCATCGCCTTGCCTCTGCTACCGGCTGGATATGGTCGATGTTTACCATTGGTTATGGCATCACGGCTTCCTTCCTTTCTGGCCTTCTGGTACCTGAAATTGGCTTCATTAATACGCTTTGGCTTTCACTGCTATTTGCTGCGGTGGGTGGCGTGATTATATTCCTTACGGTTAAAAATCAGAGTGAAGAAAATCTAAATAGCGAAGGCGTTAGCCGCAAAGAAAAGTTACGTGAAATATCACGTGGAATAACCTTAATCTTTGAAGATCGCAGTATGTTCTTTGCACTGATAACGCGCATCTTATGTAATGTGGCATTATTTGGTTTGCCGGTGTTTATGCCGATTTATTTTACCCGTGAATTAGATTTTTCTACTAAAGAGTGGGCGACTATCTGGGGCGCGTTTTTCCTCGTGCAACCTTTAACCAATGTACTTTGGGGCATTATTGGCGATCGCATTGGCTGGATTTTTCAAATGCGCTGGTTTGGCTTCTTCGGGTGCACGATTACCACTGCCGCTTTCTATTATTTGCCCTCGCTTTTCCCAGGCAATCTGGCGTTGGCCATCATCTGCGCGCTGTTATTAGCTTTAACACTCACATCCTTTGTGCCGATGGGGGCGATATTCCCGATGCTGGCGCCGCAACATAAAGGTGCGGCTGTCTCGGTTCAAAATCTGGGCGGTGGTTTCGGCAATCTCATTGGTCCGGCGGTTGCTGCACTGATGTTCGGTCTGTCATTTGAAATCAAGCACGTGATTATTACTTTCTCTCTGCTCTATTTTGCCGGCGGCGTGATGACATTCTTTATTCGTAATCCCCAACCAAAGTTAGAGCGTAACGTACCGTTGAAGACAACAGCTACCGAATCCGAATAAATACCCTCAATGAAAAGGATAGCAACATGACAACACTATTTTCACTGCAAAATAAAGTCGCCATTGTCACCGGCGCCGCATCGGGAATTGGCTACGCTATTGCTCGCTGTTTAAGTTCTGCCGGCGCGCAAGTCGCGATGGTTGATCGCGCAGAAGAGGTCAAATCGGTTGCCAACGAGATGGACAATCCTGCGCGAGGTTACGTTTTCGATCTGGCTAACGTCGAGGCGCTTGGCGAGCTGGTAGAGCAAATCCATCAGGATTTTGGCCGTATCGATATTCTGGTCAATAACGCCGGTATTGGCATGCTGGAAGGCGTCGGCGAAGTGCAACTCGCCAGCTGGAATACCACGATGTTGATTAACATGACCACGCCATTCTTCCTCGCTCAGCATTGTGCCCGCTGTATGAAGGCACAAGGTTTTGGCCGCTTGATTAATATCGCCTCACAGGCCAGCGTCATTGCGCTCAATGAGCACGCGGCATACTGCACCAGCAAATCAGGCATGGTTTCTTTTACGCGCGTGTTGGCAGCAGAGTTGGGGCCGTTTGGCATTACCGCCAATGCCATTTCACCTACGGTAGTTGAGACGGAATTAGGTAAGCGTTACTGGCATGGGGAGCGAGCCGAGCAAATGAAATCAAAAATTCCTTCGCGACGTTTTGCCACGCCAGACGAAGTCGCGAGCACAGTGCTGTATCTCAGCAGCAATGAAGCGGCCATGGTCAATGGTGAGAATTTAGTGATTGATGGGGGATATAGCGTGATTTAAAGCGGGGCGAGTTGATTGGGATGAGCCTGCTGATATTGCTTAACACCAGGGAATTGTCAGACAGAAAAAATAGCCCGCACAGAACGTTGCTTCTGGGCGGGCGAATAACTACACCAGCGTTTTCAAGCGATAAATCCACTCCAGCGCTTGCTTCGGCGTTAAGCTGTCAGGGTCCAGTGCCTCAAGAGCATCAACCGCCGGTGAGGTTTCCGCCACCAGCAACTGCATTTGCGAACCTTCCACCGTGGATGCGGCAGAGCTGCCAGATAACGCTTCCAGCTCCTTCAGTTTGTTACGTGCGCGCTTAATCACTTCCTTCGGCACGCCCGCCAGCGCCGCCACCGCGAGACCATAACTTTTGCTCGCAGCGCCATCCTGCACGCTGTGCATAAAGGCGATGGTGTCGCCGTGTTCGACCGCATCCAAATGCACATTCACGACGCCTTCCATTTTTTCTGGCAGCGTGGTCAGTTCGAAATAGTGGGTGGCGAACAGCGTCATGGCTTTAATGCGGTTCGCCAGACTTTCAGCGCAGGCCCATGCCAGCGACAAACCATCATAAGTTGAGGTGCCGCGTCCGATTTCATCCATCAGTACCAGACTGTTTTCGGTGGCGTTATGCAGGATGTTGGCGGTTTCCGTCATCTCCACCATAAAGGTTGAGCGTCCTGAAGCCAGATCATCAGCGGCACCGACGCGCGTGAAGATGCGATCAATCGGGCCGATGACGGTCTCTTCCGCTGGCACATAGCTGCCAATCCACGCCATCAGTGCAATCAACGCTGTCTGACGCATATAGGTACTTTTACCGCCCATATTGGGGCCGGTGATGATCAGCATGCGACGCTGGGGTGAAAGTGAAAGCGGGTTAGCGATAAACGGCTCTTTCAATACTTGTTCGACCACCGGATGGCGGCCCGCAGTAATACGGATGCCCGCTTTTTCTTGCAGCACCGGACGGCAATAGTTCAGTGTCCAGGCGCGTTCGGCCAGGTTCGCTAACACGTCCAGTTCAGAGAGTGCAGCCGCACTGGTTTGCAGGGCTTCAAGATGCGGTAGCAGGCGGTCAAAGAGTTCATCGTAAAGGCCTTTTTCCAGCGCCAGCGCTTTACCTTTCGACGTCAGAACCTTGTCTTCATACTCTTTCAGTTCAGGAATGATATAGCGTTCAGCATTCTTCAGCGTCTGGCGACGAACGTAGTGAATCGGCACCAGATGGCTTTGACCACGACTGACCTGAATGTAGTAGCCATGAATCGCGTTAAAGCCAACTTTCAGCGTATCCAGACCGAGTTTTTCGCGTTCACGAATTTCCAGACGATCAAGATAATCGGTAGCGCCATCGGCCAGCGCACGCCATTCGTCGAGTTCAGCGTTGTATCCCGGGGCGATCACACCACCGTCGCGTACCAGCACCGGCGGCGATTCAATTATTGCCTGTTCCAGCAACTCACGCAGTTCGTTAAATTCACCCATCTGAGAGCGCAGATGAATTAATTGGGTAGCTTCAACGCCTTCCAGTTGCTGGTTCAACTCTGGCAACTGCTGGAAGGCATGTCGCATACGTGCCAAATCGCGTGGGCGCGCGGTGCGCAGTGCCAGTCGCGCCAGAATACGCTCAAGATCGCCCACCTGACGCAGTACCGGCTGCAGCTCCTGACTGAGCGATTGCAGCTCGGCAATAGACTCCTGACGGCGCGCAATGGTTGTGACATCACGCAGCGGCATGTGCAGCCAGCGTTTCAGCATACGGCTGCCCATAGGCGTAACGGTTTTATCCAAAATCGCCGCCAGCGTGTTTTCAATGCCGCCAGCCAGATTCTGCGTAATTTCCAGGTTGCGGCGCGTAGCAGCATCCATGATCACGCTATCCTGCTGGCGCTCCATGCTCAGCGAGCGAATATGCGGCAGCGAAGTACGTTGCGTGTCTTTGACATATTGCAGCAGGCATCCTGCAGCGCGCAGCGCCAGATGCGCCTGCTCAACGCCAAAACCACTTAAGTCGCGGGTGCCAAATTGCAGATTAAGCTGCTGGCGCGCCGTCTCGATTTCATATTCCCACAGCGGACGGCGACGCAGGCCACGGCGTTGATCGATCAATGTCATGGCCTGGAAATCTTCGGGATAGAGTAGTTCAGCCGGATTGGTGCGCTGCAGTTCTGCTGCCATCGTCTCCACATCGCCGGGTTCACTCAGGCGGAAGCGGCCAGAACTGATGTCCAGCGTTGCATAACCAAAACCACGTTGGCTCTGGAAGATAGCGGCGAGCAAGTTATCCTGGCGCTCTTGCAGCAGGGCTTCATCGCTGATGGTGCCGGGTGTAACGATACGCACCACTTTTCGCTCAACCGGGCCTTTACTCAAGGCCGGATCGCCAATCTGCTCACAGATCGCCACCGATTCGCCGAGCTGCACCAGTTTCGCCAGATAGCCTTCAACCGCATGGTAAGGGACACCCGCCATCGGGATCGGTTCACCGGCAGAAGCGCCGCGTTTGGTCAGGGATATCTCCAATAGCTGTGAAGCGCGTTTCGCATCATCGTAAAACAGCTCGTAGAAATCGCCCATGCGGTAAAACAGCAGGATGTCAGGATGATCGGCCTTCAGGCGCAGGTATTGCTGCATCATCGGCGTATGGCCACTAAAGTCCATTTGCTCTGCTCCTTTCATCTCATTCTCACTCAACGTTCATTCTTTTAATTACCTGAGGCTGGGTCAATGCAGCCCGGAAGTGTCGTTATCGTGTGGACGGATAACGAAAGCGGGATATTACCATTTTTGCCACCGGACCTTCATCCGCCAGCAGGGCTTTATGGCTGCCGACCATAACAAATTGCTGCAAACGGTAAAAAGCAAAATTTAATGAAAAAGGCAAAGTGTGGAGCCGTTTCGCAAATTCACGTTGTAACCGGCTGAAACAGGCGGGAAACGGTTAAATTTTAAGATATTGCTCTGTATGTCACTCCAATGAACGATTACCATGAGTGCTTACGGTTTCACCTGGCTTATGGATATCCAATGCGTTTTAAGGTTGCTCTTCTTCCGCTTATTACCTTGCTTGCTGCCTGCAGCAGTAAGCCTGCATCCCATCAGCAGCCCGCCGTTGTGCCTGCACCTAAAGGCGGTTTTTTGCTGGAACCTTCGCACGCGGTTCAACCGATGTTTGGCGATTTTGCGGGTAACCCTGCCGCTGAACAATTTATTGATCAAATGGTGGCAAAACACGGTTTTAACCGTGAGCAGCTGCACGCGGTGATTGGCCAGGCGAAGCGTCTGGATTACGTACTGCGCCTGATGGATCAGCAAGCGCCGAGCTACACGCCGCCAACCGGACCAAACGGTGCATGGATTCGCTATCGCAATAAGTTTATTACGCCGGATAACGTGCAGAATGGCGTGGCATTCTGGAATCAGTATCAGGATGCGCTACAGCGTGCGCAGCAGGTTTACGGTGTGCCGCCGGAAATCATTGTTGGCATTATCGGCGTTGAAACGCGCTGGGGCAGGGTAATGGGCAAAACGCGCTTGCTGGATGCACTGGCAACCTTGTCATTTAGCTACCCGCGTCGTGCAGCTTACTTCAGTGGTGAGCTGGAGACCTTCCTGCTGATGGCGCGCACAGAGCAAGACGATCCGCTGGATCTGCGCGGCTCCTTTGCCGGTGCGATGGGGTATGGACAGTTCATGCCATCCTCATATAAGCAATATGCGGTCGATTTTAATGGCGATGGTCATATCAACCTTTGGGATCCGGTTGATGCGATTGGCAGCGTAGCCAACTACTTTAAAGAACACGGCTGGCGTGCGGGTGAAAACGTTGCGGTGCCAGCCAGCGGTCAGGCTCCAGCGTTGGAGAATGGCTTTAAAACCAAGTACCCGGTAAGCACCTTAGCCGCGAGTGGTTTAACGCCACAGGGATCGCTGGATGGTAACTCTCAGGTAAGCTTGCTGCGTTTGGATCTCGGCACCAGTTATCAATATTGGTACGGCCTGCCCAACTTCTACGCCATTACGCGCTACAACCACAGCACCCACTATGCAATGGCGGTGTGGCAGTTGGGTGAAGCCGTGGCTAAAGCACGTCAGGGCGGCATGTTTTAATGCTGTCCATATAAATTGTGAGGGTATAAGATGGCGCCCCTTTTGCGGTGCCATCTTCACCGCATCCGACTTCTGAGGAGCGCTTATGAGTACCTTACCTGCCTGTCCTGTATGCCAGGCCGATTACACCTGGCAAGATGGCGAGAACCTGAATTGCCCATCTTGCGGCCACATCTGGACGGCAAACGCCGATGATGCAGTTGACGGCTTGGTGGTGCGCGATGCCAACGGCAACCTGCTAGCGGATGGCGACAGCGTAACTGTCGTTAAAGATCTCAAGGTTAAAGGCAGCTCTTCTACGCTGAAAATTGGTACCAAAGTCAAAAGCATTCGCCTGGTCGAAGGCGATCACAACATTGATTGCAAGATTGATGGCTTTGGTCAGATGAAACTCAAATCTGAGTTCGTCAAAAAGAACTAATCACAGGACGGCTCGACGCCGTCCTGCTTGTTTCAATTCAGCAACCGATCCACTTCCTCGCACTGTTCCGCTGTTAGCTCGCCACCATAATTGCGCGAGTAGCTGCGCATTGAATCAAATCGGCGTGCAACGGCCGTTTTTATGGTGGTAACAAAATCATCGCCAATGGTGTAAATCGCCATCAGTTTATTAATGCGTTGCTGAATCTCACTGAGCTGCGCTAAATCACCCGCCCGCCAGGCCTGCATCGCACGGGCAAACAGCTCCGGTACAATATTGTTCAAGCCGGAAATCACACCTGAACCGCCAGCCAGCAGATTGGGCAGCAGATATTCGTCATAGCCGGAAAGTACGGTGAAATCGCTACGCACTTTCTTCGTTTCTTCAATCATTGCGCGGTTGTGCGACAAACAATCCATGGTGTCTTTGATGCCAATAAAGCTGGGTAACTCCGACGCCAGTTCTGCGACCAGCGCAGGCGTTAAATCGCAGCCGGTGCGCGCGGGGAAATTGTAGGCGAACCATTTGCCGCCCAGCTGTGTGTCCAGCGCTTTGAAATAGCTCAGCAGCTGTTTATGTGTCTGCCCGTAATAGTAAGGAGGCAGCACCATCACAGCATCAAATCCGTTCTGCCAGGCTGCATCCGCCAGTTGCAGCATATCCGCAATACAGGTGCTGGAGACGTTTGCCACCATGCTCAGTGGCGAGAGTTGGCGCGCCTCGCGGATCAGCAACAGGCGCTCTTGCTGAGAGAGCGAGGCAAACTCGCCAATGCTGCCCATCAACAGCAAGGTATCAATGCCTGATTGATTCAGGCGCGAAAAATGGCGGCTAAGCGCATCAATATCCAGATTATTGTTGCTGTCGAAGGGCGTTACTGACGGACACCATACGCCGGGCAATGCGGGTTGTGCAGACATAACAAGCTCCTTGGTTAAAAAATGAAGCATCGTTTTAACTTAATGCTATCTGCGCAGGCTAACCAGTTAGCGAGGATAAAAAGGTGAGATATCGCACTTTTCTCTTTCTATTAAAGCGAGAAAAACAGGTAGTGTTTAGCCCCTCAGCCAAGACAGGAGCATTGCCATGCAAGACTGGAATCCACAGCTGTATCGCCAATTCGAATCAGAGCGAACCCGCCCGGCGCGTGAGCTATTGGAGCGCATTCCGCTCAGTGATGTGCGCTTTGCCACTGATCTTGGTTGCGGACCCGGCAACAGCACCGAGCTACTGGCACGAGCCTGGCCAGAGGCGCAGATAACCGGCATTGATAGCTCTGCCGCAATGTTAGAACAGGCGCGTGAACGTCTTCCCGCCTGCCACTTTCAGCAGGCCGATATTCGTCGCTGGCAGGCCGAACAGCCGCAGCAGGTCATCTATGCCAATGCCTCGCTGCAGTGGTTGACCGAGCATCACACCTTGCTGCCACATCTGGTTGATCAATTGGCCATCGATGGCGCGTTAGCGATTCAAATGCCCGATAACCTTGAAGAACCGTCGCACCGCTTGATGCGTGAAGTGGCGGCGAATGAAAAGTGGCAGACGCTGATTTCACCTCAGGCGGCGGATCGCAAACGTCTGCTAACTACCGATCATTATTACGATTTGTTGACCGATGCGGGTTGCAAGGTTGATATCTGGCGCACCACTTATTATCACCCGATGGCAGATGCGCAGGGCATCATTACCTGGTTGCGTGCCACCGGGCTGCGTCCTTTCCTTGCGGGACTTGATGAAACCCAGCAGGCAGCATTTCTCCATGATTATCACCAGGCACTCATTCCGGCTTACCCCGTACGCAGCAACGGCCAGGTTTTGTTAGCCTTCCCGCGTCTGTTTATGGTTGCAGTGAAAATAAGCTGAGGTATCTGGAAGCCACTACGCAGAAATGATGGCTGAAGGTTGAAAAGGGCTTTTCAGCGCACTATTTACTGCTAACGTGAAGCGCCACAACGGGAGAAGGCGATGAACGATGAACAGTTACAGCAGCTAAGTCGCCGTATTGGCGAGCAGTTGAAGAAACGTCAGGCAACGGTGACCGCAGCGGAATCCTGTACCGGTGGCTGGATTGCGAAAGTCTTTACCGATATCAGCGGCAGCTCCGCCTGGTTTGAGCGCGGTTTCGTCACTTACAGCAATGAAGCTAAGCAGCAGATGGTGGGCGTACAGGACACAACGCTGCAGCAGCATGGCGCCGTAAGTGAACAGACGGTGCGTGAGATGGCGACCGGTGCGGCAAAAGCAGCGGCGGCGGAATACGCCATCGCGGTCAGCGGTATTGCCGGTCCAGATGGTGGTACGCCCGATAAACCGGTGGGCACCGTGTGGTTTGCGATTGTGGGACCAGAGGGGCGCGTATTAGCGCAGCGCCAGATCTTTGCTGGCGACCGTGATGCGGTGCGCCGTCAATCAGTGGTCTGGGCGCTGCAAACGCTGCTTGATGAATTTATGATAAATTAAACTTGATACTGTATGACCATACAGTATAATTAGCGGCAACAGAACGAGCGACATACTTGATGTCGACTCACCCAGCATGATTAGGAGTGGAAATGGCGATCGACGAGAACAAACAGAAGGCTTTAGCTGCCGCACTGGGCCAGATTGAGAAGCAATTTGGTAAAGGCTCCATCATGCGCTTGGGTGAAGACCGCTCAATGGATGTCGAAACCATCTCTACCGGCTCACTGTCACTGGATATCGCGCTGGGCGCGGGTGGCTTGCCGATGGGACGTATCGTTGAGATTTACGGACCGGAGTCTTCGGGTAAAACCACGCTGACGCTGCAGGTTATTGCTTCTGCACAGCGCAAAGGCAAAACCTGTGCCTTTATCGATGCCGAGCACGCACTGGATCCGGTATACGCAAAAAAACTGGGCGTGGATATCGATAACCTGCTGTGTTCACAGCCGGATACCGGTGAGCAAGCGCTGGAGATTTGTGATGCGCTGGCGCGTTCAGGCGCAGTTGACGTCATCATCGTCGACTCCGTGGCGGCGCTGACGCCGAAAGCGGAAATCGAAGGCGAGATCGGCGATTCACACATGGGTCTGGCCGCCCGTATGATGAGCCAGGCAATGCGTAAGCTGGCGGGTAACCTGAAGCAGTCCAACACGCTGCTGATCTTC
>NZ_DALYOQ010000085.1:0-22770 GCF_031974595.1 Pantoea sp. CTOTU46764
TGAGCCGACAGGACGTCGGCGAAAGCGCGGCATGAGCCAGGAAGGCGAATCCGCGCGGTCCGTCAGGCCGGAAGGATAAGCGAGGGAACAGCGAGGACGGCGCAGGCGCGGATTGCTAAGGTCCGCGCCTTCGGACCTTAGCCCGGCCGCCTGCTTTTGGCATTCTGAAACTGCCAGATGCTTAGCGGGCGGAATCCCTGCGATGTCAGCACACTGCTTATCTGACATGCATTACGCCATGAATGGCGACCCTACGAGATATCACAGCTGGTGGATTACCACCCACATTGGGCCTTGTCCTACCGCGTAACGCGCCAGCGGATTAAGCAGGCCGCGCTCCTGAATCTTATACACTTCGATATGGTGCGATTTTTGTCCCGCCGCCACCAGATATTGACCGCTGTGATCAATATTGAAGCCGCGCGGCTGGGTTTCCGTCGGCTGGTAGCCTTCAATCGCCAGCACCGAACCATCTTCACTGATGCTGAACACCGTGATAGTGCTGCTGGTGCGGTCGCAAGCATAGAGGAAACGGCCATCCGGCGTGATGTGGATGTCCGCCGCCCAGCGCGTGTCGCTGAAATCTTTCGGCATCATGTCGAGGCTCTGCACGCGCTCAACCTGGCCGTGCACATTGTTCAGCGCCCAGACATCGACGCTGCTATCCAGTTCGTTCACCACGTAGCCATACGCGCCGTTCGGGTGGAAAGCCATGTGACGCGGACCCGCACCTTCAACGGTGGTGACCTGCGCTTGTTCACGCGGGGACAGCGTACCGTCTGCGTTCAGTTGATACAGGCAGATGCGATCCTGCTTCAGTGCCGGTACAAACAGCGTTTGGTTGTTCAGGTCGATATTGGCGGAGTGGCAGCCGTCCAAGCCGCTGATCACCTGACTCGGCGCTTGCGGCAAACCCTCGCTGCCAATCGGGCTGATGCTGACGCAGGCATCATTGTACGAGCCGCAGAACAGATAATTACCGTGACGATCGGTGGAGATGTGGGTTGGGCTGCCCGGCAGCGGCGCTTCACCGGCCAGGCTCAGCGAACCGTCGGCCGCAATGCGGAACGCCAGCACGCGAAAATTCGGACGAACACCTACATAGAGGAAATCGTTCTTCGGGCTCACCACCATCGGCTGCACCTGGCCGGCAACATCCGTTACCTGCAATAACGTCAGTGCGCCATCTTCCTGCAACTGCCAGGCATGAATCTGCTGGCTCTCGGGACTGGCGGTATACACGACTTGTTTCATGCGTTTTCCTTATTCGCTGCCTGATGAAAGGGATAACTGTAGCGCGTTTCATTTTGTCGCGCTGGATTCATTTGTGCCCTGTTTTTTGTCTCAGGGCCGCTGCCGGGTGTAGACTCAATGCTTTGCCAACTCCCGGACGGAAAGTGTAATGAGCTACCGCGTAATCGCCCTTGACCTCGACGGCACCCTGCTGACACCGAACAAAACCATTCTGCCTGAATCCATCGAAGCGCTGGCCCGCGCGCAACAGGCGGGCGTGAAAGTGTTGATTGTCACCGGTCGCCACCACTGCGCTATCCACCCTTTTTATCAGGCACTTAAGCTGGATACACCCGCAATCTGCTGTAATGGCACCTATTTGTATGATTATCCGGCGAAACAGGTGCTGGCCGCCGATCCGCTGGATAAAAGCAAAGCCGCGCGTGTGATTAAGATGCTGGATGAGGAGAACATCCACGGTCTGCTGTATGTCGATGATGCGATGCTCTACCAGACGCCAACCGGCCATGTGACGCGGACGCTTAACTGGGCGCAATCATTGCCGGAAGCGCAGCGTCCGCTGTTCCTGCAGGTGCCAAGCCTGGCGCAGGCGGCGATTGACGCTGATTCGATCTGGAAATTCGCGCTGTCGCATCCCGACACGCGCGCGCTGCAGCAGTTTGCCGAACGCACCGAAGCCGAACTCGGTCTGGCGTGTGAATGGTCGTGGCACGATCAGGTGGATATCGCCAAAGGCGGCAACAGCAAAGGCAAGCGTCTGGCGCAGTGGGTTGAAAGTCAGGGCTTTAGCATGCAAGACGTGCTGGCGTTTGGTGACAATTACAACGATCTCAGCATGCTGGAACAGGTGGGATTAGGCGTGGCGATGGGCAATGCCGATGACGCCATCAAAGCGCGCGCCAAAAAAGTGATTGGCACCAATCTGGAGCCGGGTATCGCCGAAGTGATTTATCAGGAAGTATTGTAATCCGTAGGGTCGCCATTCATGGCGACCTCTTGTTATGCCGCTATCGACACGCTCTTAATCTGCGCATACAGCCACTGATCGGGACGAATCCCCAACTCATCGCGCGCCCACGGTGAAATGCGCGCCCATAACTCGCTGATGCCAATACGCAGCTTCACTTCCACCTGATCGTCAATCTCCAGCAGCTCAACCACCTGCGCCGGCAAAATATTGCGGATCGAAGTATTGTGCGGCGGCTGCAAGGCCAGCGACACATCGGCCGAGGCGATACGAATACGCAGCGGCGTTTTCAGCGGCTGATTCACCCGGCTCACCCAAATATGCTGATCGCCCAGCGACAGCGCGGTCATCGGGTAATCGGGATGCTGCTCCAGCACCTGCACGCGCAGCACGCTGGTGCGCTCGGCGAGCGGCAGCCACGGACGCATCGCCGAACTGCTCCACACTTTCTCCAGCGGCCCAAAGGCCTTCACCTTACCGGCATCCAGCACCAGCACGTTGTCCGCCAGCTGCAGGATTTCATCGAGGCTGTGCGACACGTAAAGAATCGGAATATCGACCTGCTTTGCCAGCTTTTGCAGATAGGGCATCAGCTCACGTTTGCGCGGCAGATCGAGCGATGCCAGCGGTTCATCCATCAACAGAATATCGGGCGCGGTCAGCAAAGCGCGGCCAATTGCCACGCGCTGTTTTTCACCTCCCGAAAGCGACGCGGGATAACGCGTCAGCAGCGACTCTAAACCGAGCAGCGCCACCAGCGCGTTGAACTGCGGCTTCATTGAGGGCGCCATGCCGTATTGCAGATTGCCGCGCACGCGATAGTGCGGGAACAGCCGCGCATCCTGAAACACATAGCCGATACGGCGCTTCTCTGGCGGCAAATTCACGCGCGTGGCCGAATCGAACAGCAGGCGATCGTTTAATTCGATGCGCCCGCTTTGCGGCTGGGTTAATCCGCCAATCGCGTTAATTAACGAGGTTTTGCCCGCGCCTGATACGCCAAAAATGGCGGTGATGCCGCTGGCGGGAATGTTGACGTTGACGTCGAGCAGGTGATCGCCCAACTGCTGAGAAAGATGCAGATTTAGCATTATGCCGCTCCCAGCCGTTTACGGCCCCAGCGCGCCAGCAGCTCAGACGCCACCAGCGACATCAGCGCTAACGCTATCGCCACCGCACAAAGTCGCGCTGCGGTGCCTTCCGCACCCGGCGTTTCAATCAGGGTGAACATCGCCGACGGAATGGTACGCGTCTCGCCGGGAATGTTGGAGACAAAAGTGATGGTGGCGCCAAATTCGCCCAGCGAGCGGGCGAAGGCCAGCACCGTGCCGACAATAATGCCCGGCAAGGTGAGCGGAAGCGTGATGGTGAAAAACACGCGCCAGCGCCCGGCACCCAGCGTGCGGGCGGCCAGCTCCAGTTTGGTATCCACCGCTTCCAGCGCGAGACGAATCGCGCGCACCATTAGCGGAAACGCCATCACCGCCGAAGCGATCACTGCGCCGCGCCAGCTAAAGGCAAAGGTGAAGCCAAACCAGTCATACAGCCATTCGCCGATAAAACCGCGACGGCCTAAAGCGATCAGCAGCAGATAACCGACCACCACCGGCGGCAGCACCAGCGGCAGATGGACGATGCTATCCAAGAGGGTTTTGCCCGGAAAGCGGCAGCGCGCCAGAATCCAGGCCATCATGATGCCAAACGGCAAGCTGCAGATCACAGCTACACAAGAAACTTTCAGGCTGAGAAAAACGGCCTGCCATTCGGGATCGCTCAATATCATTTCTTCGGCGTGAATCCATACTGTTTAAACACGGCAGCGGCTTCCGGCCCCTGCAAATAGTTGTAGAAGGCTTCTACCGTTGCGTTCTGATGTTCTTTGACAATCGCCATCGGATATTCCACAGGCTTGTGGCTATCTTCCGGGAATCGTCCCACGACCTGCACTTTTTGGCTGGCCACCGCGTCTGAACCATACACGATGCCGTACGGCGTTTCATTACGCTCAACCAGCGCCAGCGCGGCACGCACATTATTAGCTGGCGCTAGCTGCGGGGATAAAGCGTCCCACGCGCCGAGTTTTTGTAATGCTTCTTTGGCATAAATGCCAGCGGGCACGTGATCAGGATCGCCCACCGCCAGCCGCTCGCCTTTCAGCAGGCTTTTCCAGTCGGTTTTGCTGTCAATCGTGACCGCTTTAGCCGCGTCGCTTTTCGGCGCAATCAGCACCAGATCATTGCCAAGCAGCGTATAGCGCGTGCTGCTCACTACGCTGTTTTTCGCCACCACATCGTCCATCCATTGCTGATCGGCAGAGATGAACAGATCGGCAGGTGCGCCCTGATCAATCTGGCGCGCCAGCACCGAAGAAGAGGCAAATGAAGAGACCACTTCTACGCCGCTTTTCTTCTGATACTGCGTCGCAATCTCCTGCAGCGCATTGGTCAGCGATGCCGCCGCGAACACGGTAATTTTCTCAGCGGCCACAGCGTGACCGGCCAACGAAACGCTTAAAACGGTTGCAGCAGCCCAGCGGTAATTGATTGTTGGCATTTGTTGCTCCTTGTTACGTTATATATTTGATAATACAACGTACGCACAAATGCGTCATGAGCTTTATATCGGCAGGATTTTACAGAAGTTCAGAAACAAAACGCCCGCAGGAAGCGGGCGTTGAGAAATTAGTGTTGTGAGCTGTTGGCAGGACGATCGTCGCGGCGGCCAAATTTTGAGATGACGTTGAAAACTTCGCCCAGGCCGTAAATCAGACCGAGCATAATAGCCATCACAATCGGCACCATGATGATAGCCACAGCCAGGCTTTTTAACAGTTCCAGCATGGAAACCTCACGCAGAAAATAAAAAAGTGATTGTAACGGTTAGCGAAAAAAACGCACTGCCCTTTTCGTGCTTTTACTTTAGGCCTTACACTGGTCAGATAAACCTAAGGAGCTGACATGCAGGCAGAACTTTCTCTCCATATTCGTCTTCAGCAAAAGCTGTTTGCCGATCCGCGCCGCATCGAATTACTGAAACGCGTGCAGCAAACCGGCTCCATCAGCCAGGGCGCGAAACTGGCGGGCATCAGTTACAAAAGTGCCTGGGATGCGATCAATGAGATGAATCAGCTGGCCGATCAAACGCTGGTGGATCGCGCGACCGGCGGCAAAGGCGGCGGCGGCGCGCAGCTGACGCGTTATGGCGAACGCTTGATTCAGCTGTTCCAGTTGATGGAGCAGATTCAACAGAAAGCCTTCGATGTGCTGCAAAACGACAGTTTGCCGCTCGACAGTTTGCTGGCGGCAATTGCGCGCTTCTCGCTGCAAACCAGCGCGCGCAATCAGCTGTTTGGTACGGTGCTGGCCAGCGATCACCAGCAGGTGCAGCAGCATATTGAGGTGCTGCTCGCCGATGGCGTGACGCGCCTGCAAGTGGCGATCACCGCCCGCAGCGCTGAACGGCTACAGCTCGACAGCGGCAAAGAGGTGCTGGTGCTGATTAAAGCGCCGTGGATTCACGTCAGTCACGCCGCCGACAGCAGCGATAATCAGCTGGCCGCGCAGATCAGCGCGATTGAGCCCGGCGATCAGGTTAGCGAAGTATTGATGGCGTTGCCGAGCGGCGAAACGCTGTGCGCGACCGTCAGCAATGACGCGGTGAAACAGCAGAATCTGCAGGTTGGTGCCAGCGTCACCGCCAGTTTTAATGCCGAACACGCCATCATCGCCACACTGCTCTGAAATCCACGCCATGATTTGACTTCGCCTGCATCGCTGGCTAAAACTGAGCAACACGATGCATAAAACGGAATAGATCATGGCTTTATTGCAAATTTCGCAAGGCACGTTTCACCTTAGCGACACCCGAGCACTGTCCCTCAACGATTTAACTCTCAACAGCGGCGAAAGCTGGGCGTTCGTCGGCGCCAACGGCAGCGGCAAGCCATCGCTGGCGCGCGCCCTTTCCGGCGAGTTGCAGCCCAGCAAAGGCAGCGTGCAGCAGAATTTTCAGCGCCGCACGCGTCTTTCGTTAGAGCAGCTGCAAAAACTGGTCAGCGATGAGTGGGAACGCAATAACACCGATCTGCTGAGTGAAGGCGAAGACGATACCGGCCGCACCGCCGCGCAGATCATTCAGGACGAAGTGAAAGATGAGGCGCGCTGTCAGGCGCTGGCGCAGCAGTTTGGCATCACTTATCTGCTCGATCGTCGCTTCAAATACCTCTCCACCGGCGAGACGCGCAAAACGCTGCTGTGTCAGGCGCTGATGGCCCAGCCGGATTTGCTGATCCTCGATGAACCCTTCGATGGGCTGGATGTGGCGTCGCGCGCCAGCCTGGCGCAAACCCTCAATGATTTGCATCAAAGCGGTTACAGCGTGGTGCTGGTGCTTAATCGCTTTGATGATATTCCCGATTTTGTCGAGAAGGTTGGCGTATTGGCGGAATGCACGTTAACCCACATGGGCGAACGGCGCGCGATTCTGGCCGAAGCGCTGGTGGCGCAGCTGGCGCACAGCGAGAAACTCGAGGGCATGGCGCTGCCGGAAGCGGATCAGCCGGATCAATTGCCACAGCTGGCCGAAGATGCGCCGCGCGTGGTTCTGCGCAACGGAGTGGTGTCGTACAACGATAAAGCGGTAATTGATGGCCTGAACTGGCAGGTTAATCCCGGCGAACACTGGCAGATTGTGGGGCCGAACGGCGCGGGTAAATCTACCCTGCTCAGTTTAGTGACCGGCGATCATCCGCAGGGTTACAGCAACGATTTAACGCTGTTCGGCATCCGACGCGGCAGCGGTGAAACCATCTGGGATATCAAGCAGCACATTGGTTATGTCAGCAGCAGCCTGCACCTCGATTATCGCGTCAGCTGCAATGTGCGCACCGTGGTGCTCTCTGGCTTCTTCGATTCGATTGGCTTGTATCAGGCGGTGTCCGATCGGCAAAAAGCGCTGGCGCGTCAGTGGCTGGCGTTGCTCGGTATGGATAATCAGCTGGCCGATGCGCCGTTCCACAGTTTGTCGTGGGGACAGCAGCGGCTGGTGTTGATTGCGCGCGCACTGGTCAAGTATCCTACGTTATTGATCCTTGATGAACCGCTGCAAGGACTGGATCCGATTAACCGCCAGCTGGTGCGTCGCTTTGTCGATGTGCTGATTGGCGAAGGTCGCACGCAACTGCTGTTTGTTTCCCATCACGCCGAAGATGCCCCGCAGTGCATCACCCACCGTCTGAGTTTTGTCGCGCAGGAACAGGGTTACGGGTTTCTGCAAGAGTCGCTGCGTTAATTAGCGGTCGCCATAAATGGCGACCCTACGAATGTAACCGCTACCATTTCATTGCCTGGTAAGTAAGCAAATAGCACTGACAACCCCACAAAATGAGAATCGTCACCTTGTGTAAACGATACCATTTATCCAGACTGGATCACGCTTTCACGCTGGTCTTTGTGCTACTTTGATCAAAATCATTTTTATCTGTTTGCCGTTTACCAGGACTCATCATGGAAAAATTTAACCCGGTCGATCATCCGCATCGCCGTTATAACCCATTGATCGATCAATGGGTGCTGGTCTCACCCCATCGCGCTAAGCGTCCGTGGCAAGGCGCGCAGGAAACCCCGGCGCTGGAGCAGCTGCCGGCGCACGATCCTGACTGTTTCCTCTGTGCGGGAAACACTCGCATTACCGGTGACAAAAACCCCAACTATAAAAGCACTTACGTGTTCACCAATGACTTTGCCGCGCTGATGACCAACACGCCAGATGCACCGCAAAGCGACGATCTGTTGATGCGCTGCGAAAGTGCGCGTGGTACCAGCCGGGTGATCTGCTTCTCGCCGGATCACAGCAAAACGCTGCCGGAGCTGCCGCTGAGCGGACTGGAAGATATCGTGCGTACCTGGCAGGAACAGACCGCCGACCTCGGCCAGCATTATCCGTGGGTGCAGGTGTTTGAAAACAAAGGCGCGGCGATGGGCTGCTCCAATCCGCATCCACACGGTCAGATTTGGGCCAACAGCTTCCTGCCGAACGAAGCGCAGAAAGAAGATGACCATCAGCGTCACTATTTTGCCGAGAAAGGCACGCCGATGCTGGTCGATTACGCCGCGCGTGAAATGAATGATGGCAGCCGCACGGTGGTGGAAACCGAACACTGGCTGGCCGTGGTGCCGTGGTGGGCGGCGTGGCCGTTTGAAACCTTGCTGCTGCCGAAAGCCCATGTGAAACGCATCACCGATCTCACCGAGCCACAGCGCACCGATCTGGCGCTGGCGCTCAAGCAGCTCACCAGCCGCTACGACAACCTGTTCCAGTGCTCATTCCCCTATTCAATGGGTTGGCACGGCGCGCCGTTCAATGGCGAAAGTAACGATCACTGGCAGCTGCATGCGCACTTCTATCCACCGTTGCTGCGTTCAGCCACGGTGCGCAAATTTATGGTTGGCTATGAAATGCTGGCCGAAACCCAACGTGATTTAACGGCGGAACAGGCAGCTGAACGTCTGCGTTCTGTCAGCGATGTCCATTTCCGCGAGGCGCAATAAATGTCATTAAAATCCATTACTCAACAGGTATTCGCTGACACCTTCGGCTATCCAGCCACGCACAGCATTCAGGCGCCGGGCCGCGTCAATCTGATCGGCGAACACACCGATTACAACGATGGCTTCGTGCTGCCGTGCGCCATCGATTATCAAACCGTGATTGCCTGCGCCAAACGCGACGATCGTCAGGTGCGCGTGATTGCCGTCGATTACGACAATCAGCAGGATAGCTTCTCACTGGATGCGCCGATCGAGCCGCTGAAAGAGCCAATGTGGGCCAATTACGTGCGCGGCGTGGTGAAACATCTGCAGAAACGCGATGCCAGCTTTGGTGGCGTCGATATGGTGATCAGCGGCAACGTGCCACAAGGCGCGGGCCTGAGCTCTTCGGCGTCGCTGGAAGTGGCGGTCGGCACCGTATTCCAGCAGCTGTATGCACTGAAACTGGACGGCGCAGCGATTGCTGTGAACGGTCAGGAAGCGGAAAACCAGTTTGTCGGCTGCAACTGCGGCATCATGGATCAGCTGATCTCCGCGCTCGGTCAGCCGGATCACGCCATGCTGCTGGATTGCCGCACGCTTGGCACGCGCGCGGTATCGATGCCGGAAGATGTCGCAGTGGTGATCATCAACTCCAACTTCCGTCGCAGCCTGGTGGGCAGCGAATACAACACGCGTCGTGAGCAGTGCGAAACCGGCGCGCGCTTCTTCAATAAACCGGCGCTGCGCGATGTGACGCTGGAAGAGTTCGAAGCCTCAGCAGGCGAACTGGATGCGTTGGTAGCCAAACGCGTGCGTCACGTCATTACCGAGAATGCGCGCACGCTGGAAGCAGCCGATGCGTTAAGCGCTGGCGACCTGAAACGTATGGGCGAACTGATGGCTGAGTCGCACGCCTCAATGCGTGATGATTTTGAAATCACCGTGCCGCAAATCGACCAACTGGTTGAGATTGTGAAAGCAGAAATCGGCCCGCGCGGCGGCGTGCGTATGACCGGCGGCGGCTTTGGTGGCTGCATCGTGGCGCTGATGCCAACCGATCTGGTCGATGCGGTGAAAGCGGTGGTGGCCGAGAAGTATGAAGCACAAACCGGCATTAAAGAGACCTTCTACGTGTGCAAAGCGTCCGCAGGAGCAGGCCAATGGTAAGTGATGTGAATTCCCACGCGCCAGACGGGCAACCGTGGCGCATCACTGTGCTGCGCAATCGCAACGGCATGGTCGCGACCTTTATGGATTGGGGCGCGACCTGGCTGTCAGCGCGCGTGCCAATGCTGGATCACAGCGTGCGTGAAGCGCTGCTCGGCTGCGCCACGCCGTCCGATTATCTGCATCAGGATGCCTATCTTGGCGCGACGATTGGCCGCTACGCAAACCGCATCGCCTCGGCCGAACTGAAGCCGCTTAATCTGTTGCTGGCAGCGAATCAGGGCGCACATCAGCTGCACGGCGGGCCGGAAGGTTTCGATAAACGTCGCTGGCAGATCCTCAGTCAGAGCGAAAGCGAGGTGCACTATCGCCTCGATTCACCGGATGGCGATCAGGGTTATCCCGGCAATCTGATCGCCAATGTCATCTATCAACTTGATGATGATAATTGCCTGTCGATTCGCTACGAAGCGCAAACCGATAAGCCCTGCCCGGTCAACCTGACCAACCATGCTTACTTTAATCTTGATGCGCATCATGGTGATGCGCGTCAGCATCGCTTACAACTGCACGCCGATCGTTACTTGCCGGTGGATAGCGAAGGTATTCCTAACGCGCCGCTGAAAGAGGTAGCGGGAAACAGTTTTGATTTCCGCCAGCCGAAGCGCGTCGCCGATGAGTTCCTCGCCGATGACGATCAAAAAGCGGTGAAAGGCTATGACCACGCCTTTTTGCTCAACACCGCTGGCGACAGCAGCCAGCCCGCCGCCCATTTGTGGTCTGCGGATGGCAAGCTGGAGCTGAGCGTGTTTACTGCCGCCCCGGCGCTGCAATTCTACAGCGGCAACTATCTGGCGGGAACACGCGCCCGTGAGCAGGACAGCTATACTGCTTTCCAGGGCATCGCTCTGGAGAGCGAATTTTTACCGGATTCGCCCAACCATGCAGAGTGGCCGCAGCCCGATTGCTGGCTGCAACCCGGCGACAGCTGGCAGTCCGTGACGCGTTATCGCTTCACGCCGCACTGAGCCACCGGATGAAAAACGCGCACTGCGCTGCCGACAGGCTTACGCAGTGCGTTGTTTTCCGCTATGGTATGGCGCTATTAGTGAGCCGCTTCTCAGTGGCCGCAGCCGGTTTCAATACTAATCGTAAATCGAGCATTAAGGAGTAAAGCTATGGCCGTAACTAAGCTGGTACTGGTGCGACACGGCGAAAGCCAGTGGAACCAGGAAAACCGCTTCACCGGATGGTACGACGTTGACCTGTCTGACAAAGGTCGCACTGAAGCCAAAGCAGCCGGTCAGCTGCTGAAGAAAGAAGGTTTCGTGTTTGATTTCGCTTACACCTCAGTGCTGAAGCGCGCTATCCACACGCTGTGGAACGTGCTGGATGAGCTGGATCAGGCTTGGCTGCCGGTTGAGAAAACCTGGCGTCTGAACGAGCGTCACTACGGTGCGCTGCAAGGTCTGGATAAAGCAGAAACCGCCGCTAAATACGGTGACGAGCAAGTGAAACAGTGGCGTCGTGGCTTTGCCATCACCCCACCAGAGCTGGATCGCGCTGATGAGCGTTTCCCTGGCCACGATCCGCGTTACGCTTCATTGACTGACGCACAGCTGCCAACCACCGAAAGCCTGGCGCTGACCATCGAACGCGTGATTCCTTACTGGAACGAAAGCATTCTGCCGCGCATTAAGAGCGGTGAGAAAGTGATTGTTGCTGCACACGGCAACTCACTGCGTGCGCTGGTAAAATACCTCGACAATCTGAGCGAAGACGAGATCCTCGAACTGAACATCCCAACTGGCGTGCCATTGGTGTATGAGTTCGACGAGAACTTCAAGCCGCTCAAACGTTACTATCTGGGTGATGCTGACGAGATTGCTGCGAAAGCCGCTGCCGTAGCAAACCAGGGTAAAGCGAAGTAAGCGACCGCTGAAACGCAAAAAGGCCAGACGCGAGTCTGGCCTTTTTTATTGCCGCGAAGCTTAACCGCGACGCTGTTTGACCGCCTGAGCCAGCTGACGCAACGCTTTCTCGGTGTCTTCCCAGCCGATGCAGGCATCGGTCACGCTCTGGCCGTACACCAGCGGTTTGCCGCTTTCGAGGCTCTGATTGCCTTCCACCAGATGACTCTCGATCATCACGCCAGTAATCGCCTGCTCACCGCCGGCAATTTGCTGTGCCACGTCATCAGAAACGACCATCTGACGCTGGAACTGCTTGCTGCTGTTGGCATGGCTGAAGTCGATCATCACCTGCGGACGCAAGCCTGCTTTCTCCAGACCGGTTTTCACTGCCGCCACGTGTTCAGCGCTGTAGTTCGGCTCTTTGCCGCCGCGCAGAATGATGTGGCAATCTTCGTTACCGCTGGTTTCGACAATCGCCGAGTGACCATATTTGGTGACCGACAAGAAGCAGTGTGGCGCGCTGGCGGCACCAATCGCGTCAATCGCCACTTTAATGGTGCCGTCGGTGCCGTTTTTGAAGCCCACCGGGCAAGAGAGGCCGGAAGAGAGTTCGCGATGCACCTGCGATTCAGTGGTGCGTGCGCCAATCGCGCCCCAGCTCATCAGATCGGCCATATATTGTGGCGTGATCATATCGAGGAACTCACCCGCTGCAGGCAAACCGATGTCGTTGATATCCACCAGCAGCTTGCGCGCCAGACGCAGGCCGTCGTTGATCTGGAAGCTGCCATCCATAAATGGATCGTTGATCAGCCCTTTCCAGCCCACCGTGGTGCGCGGTTTTTCAAAGTAAACGCGCATCACCACTTCGAGATCGTCTTTCAACTCATCACGCAATTTCAGCAGGCGCGCGGCATACTCTTGCGCAGCCTGGGTATCGTGAATCGAGCACGGACCGATCACCACCAGCAGACGATCATCTTCGCCATGCAAAATGCGGTGAATCGCCTGACGTGACTGCGCAACGGTTTCGGCAGCTTTATCGGTGGCGGGGAATTTCTCAAGCAAGGCAACAGGAGGAAGTAACTCTTTGATCTCTCTGATGCGTAAATCGTCGTTCTGGTAATCCATACACAATTCCATTCAAATTTCTGGCCCAACGTCCGTCGGGCGCAACCCGCCCACTTTAGCCCTTCACGCGGTAGGTGTAAATTACGCACCGTGGCTAAAATGTATATCTCAAGTTTGCATTTATATATCTATGCACTAAGCTTTTTAAATGTAAGCACTAAGGAATGAGGTGTTTACAAAATTTAATATTTAAGCGAAGCGTATAAGGTGGAATTTTATTCCATCGCGGCACGCTATTTTCGTCACTTAACACCCGTGCGTGTTTGACGGCAACTATCCATTAATTACTGGAGCATAATGATGAATAAGTTTGCAATGATCTTTCTGACGGCAGCGATGACTTTAGGTAGCGGTGTTGTAATGGCTGCAGACAATAATGGCGCGGCTAACGCTTCAGCAGAAGCAGGCGCAGCAGCCGGTGGTGCAAAACAGAATCTGCCACCGAATAAAGTTGATAATAGCAAAATCAACAGCGGCAGCATGAACACCAATAGCGCTGCAACATCCGGCACCGACACCAGCAATATGTCTGCGGAACAGGTTCATAAAAATTCAATGTGTAAAGAGGGCAAATGCCCTGACATGAACAAAAAAGTCGGAACCAAGCATCATAAGACCGATGGCACCACGCAATAAGTAAGTCATTGGTATCAATCGGGAGAGCTTCGGCTCTCCCTTTTATTTTGCCCCCCGCCCTTTTCCGCTATGCTGAAGCAATGAAATTCACAGGAACTGATTCATGGCTTCATTGCTGCTTATTGATGATCACCCGTTAGTTGAAGTCGCACTGGAAGCGGCTTGCGTTAATGCTCCCATCACGCTGAAAATTCACGCCGCTGGCGACGAAGCTCAGGCACGCCAACTGCTGCAGCATCATCCCATCGATTTAATTGTGCTGGATATAGGCTTACCCGATTGCGACGGCCTTGAGCTGCTGCGCCGGTTACGCGTGCGCAATCAGCACTGCCCGGTATTAATCTATTCCGCGCAGCAGAGCCGCCACACGCTGCTCAGCGCGGTATCGCTGGGCGCCGCCGGTTACGTGGTGAAAAGCCAAAGCATGGCGCAACTATTGAGTGCGATTCTGGCAGTACTTGGCGGACAACTGGCTTTTCCGCCGCTGCCAGAGCGTATCGAACTGCCGTTAACCGAGAAAGAGCAGCAGATTGTGGCGCTGCTGGTGCGCGGCTTATCGAATCTGCAGATTGGCGAGCAGCTGCACATCAGCAATAAAACCGTCAGCACCCACAAGAAAAACATCCTGGAGAAAACCGGCGTGCAATCGGTGGTTGAGCTGGCTGAGCTGTGGAAAGCGCAGCAGTGAGGATTTGGCTACTGCTCAGCCTGATGGTGCTGAGTGTGATGGCGAAAGCCGATCTGCAACCCGCCAGCAGCGTGATGTTACCCGCAATGATGCCAGCGCCGCACGCCGAGCCGTGGCCGGAGGCAACCTTGCGCGTCGCGGTGCCGGCACAAAACAGCGCCCCTTGGGCGATGCGCATTGGCGATCACATCTGGGGCATCGACGCCGACTATCTCAGCGCCCTTAGCCAGCTGACCGGCACCCGTTTCACGCTGCAAAGCTATGCCGATCGCGCGCAGCAATTGGCTGCCTTGCAGCGCGGCGAGGTGGATTTGGTGTTAAGTAATCAACACGCCGAGCTACCGCCCGATGTTTTGCTCAGCGACAGCTGGTACAGCAGCCCGATTCGTATCTATCGCAACCGGGATAATCAGCGCGCGGTGATGTTTAACAGCGATACCGCGCAGCTGACCATTGCCGAGGCGACGTTAGCGCAATTGCCCGCCGAATTTGTCCAGCAGCATCGCTGGCATACTTTGCCGGGCGATCTGCAGGCGCTGTACGCGCTGCTCAATCAGCAGAGTGATTACCTGGTCGCCGATGAGGCCAGCGCCGGTTTCCTGCTGGGCCAGCTGCAGCAAGGACAAATCTACCAAATTACCGCCGATCCCGGCGCGGGCGAACTGACGCTACGTGCGCTGACGCGCGATGCCGCCTTGATCCACTGGCTTAACAGTCAGCTGCGCCTGCTGCCCGCCGAGTTCAGCAGTCGCGTCCAGCAGCGCTGGAGCCCGCCGCTGCTGCGTTATCAGGACACGCAAACATTGATGCTGTCGGCCAGCGAAAAGCAGTGGCTGGCACAGCACAACGAAATTCCCTATGCGGTTGAGGCAGATAACGCGCCATGGAGTTATCGCGACAGCAGCGGCAATGCGCGCGGCTTCGGCATCGACCTGCTCAACGCCTTGAGCCAAAGTACCGGCCTGCGTTTTACTCCGCGCTGGGTCAACAATCCGCAGCAGGCCGCCACGCTTTTGCAGCAACAGCAGGTGATGCTGAATCTGTTGCAGCCGCTGTACGGCGACGATCCCGGCAGCAACACCTTGCCGGTATGGCGCGCCATTTGGGGGATTTACACGCTCGCCACCCATCAACCGATGAACTGGCAATCGTTACAAGGCCAGCGCGTGGGTGTGTTGCGTGACGACTTAGCTTCGCGTTTGCTGCCATCGGGCGTTACGCCACAACCGTTCGACGACCGGGCGCAGCTGTGGCAAGCACTGAATAGTGGCCAGATTGATGCGCTGGTGGATAACGTGCTCTCCGCCCGCTGGCGTATGGCGAGTCACGAAGAAAATCGTGTGCATCTGGCGTTTGCCGCCGGCGATATCGCCTGGCCGCTGGCGCCGCAGGTCAGTGCACAACAACCTGAGCTGCGCGCCCTGCTCGACCATGCATTACAGCAGATCCCGCCCGATACGCTTAATCAGATGCGCGTCAGTTGGTCACAGCCGCCGCAGCCTGGTACGACGATGGCGATGCGCAATATCCCGCTGATGATTTTGATCGCGGCAGGCGTAATTATTCTGTTGCTGCTGGGTTTGCTGGCGCGTCGTTACTGGCAGCAGCGTCGTGATCGATTGCAACGTGAACAGGCCGAACGCGCCAACGCCGCCAAGAGCCAGTTTCTCGCCACCGCCAGCCACGAACTGCGCACGCCGATGCAGGCGATTCTCGGTTTGCTGGAGCTGGAACAGCAGCAGCACCCGAGCGAACGGCTGGCGCTAATGCACAGCAGCGCGCGCTCGCTGATGGCGCTGCTAAACGACTTGCAGGATCACGCTCGCATTGAGAGCCAGAGCTTCCGCCTGGCGCCGCGCCCGCTCAATCTGACGCTCTGGCTGCAGCAACAGCAGCAGTTCTATCATCCCTTGATGCGCGATGCCGGGCCAAACCTGATTGCCGAAGCGCTGACGCCGCTGCCTGCCAGCGTGCTGCTGGATGGCGATCGCCTGCAGCAGGTGGTGAATAATCTGGTGGCCAACGCCCTGAAGTTTACCCGCGAAGGCGAAGTGCGCCTGTCGCTGGCGGTTGATGCGCATATTCAACTTACGGTGGCCGACACCGGCAGCGGTATTCCGCTTAACGAGCAGGCAGAGCTGTTTGAACCCTGGTATCAGGCGCCATCCGGCAAAAGCCATGCGGTACAAGGTAGCGGGTTGGGTTTGTTTATCTGTCGCGAGATTGTGCAGCGAATGGGCGGTACGCTAACACTCACTTCACAACCTGGCAGCGGCACCACGGTCAGCGTGCAGTTGCCGTTAGTACTGAGCGAAGAGCCGTTAACCGAGCGCACAGCCAGCTGGCCACGTTACCCGCAGCTGCGCGTCGCGATCGTGGACGATCACCCGACCAATCTTTTGGTGATGCAGCAGCAGCTGGCGAACTTTGGTGTGCAGTCGCAGGTGTTTGAAGAGGGCCGCGCGCTGCTGCGCGCCGATGCCCAGCGCGCCTTCGATATTCTGTTTATCGATCAAATGATGCCGCGCCCGGACGGTTTAACGCTGCTGCGTATTCTGCGCCGCCGTCAGCGCCAGCGCGGCAGCAACACGCTGCGCGTGCTGTGCTCTGCGGATGTTCAGTTGCTGAAAATCGCCCTGCAGGATGACGAAGCCTTGCTGCTTAAACCCATCGAGCTCGATCATCTGGCACCGTTGCTGGCGCGCGCGATAAAAGATCCACTGGATGCGTTGCCAAACAGCCTGCTGATTCTGGCGCACAATAATCAGGCGTTTATTCCGCGCATCTGCCAGACCTTGCAGCGCACGCTGCAACAGGATCGGGATTCGCTGCTCAGCGCGCGCGATGCGCAAAACTGGTCAGCCCTGGAACAGGCGGCGCACCGCATGAAAGGCAGCTGGTTGATGCTCGGTATGGATGAGGTTGCCGAGCGCTGTCAGCAGTTGATTGTGCAGACCCAACGGCAGCAATTGCCGCTTGAGGATCTCAATTTACTGATATCATTAACAAACAGGTTACTTAAACAACTGGAAAATTATGGCACACACTCATTCCCACGGCGCAGCTAACAGTAACCGCACGCGGCTGGCCGCGGCGTTTGGCGTAACGGCAGTGTTTATGGTGGCAGAAGTGATTGGCGGGCTGGTTTCTGGCTCGCTGGCGCTGCTGGCTGATGCCGGGCATATGTTGACCGATGCCGCCGCGCTACTGATGGCATTACTTGCGGTGCAGTTTGCTCAGCGTAAACCCAACGCACGTCATACCTTCGGCTTGCTGCGTCTTACCACCTTAGCGGCGTTCGTCAACGCCATTGCACTTTTAGTGATAACGGTGCTGATTGTCTGGGAAGCGCTGCGTCGCTTCTACGAGCCACAGCCAATTGCCGGCGGATTGATGCTCGGCATCGCCATTGCCGGATTGCTGGCGAATCTGCTGTCATTCTGGCTGCTGCATCGCGGCAGCGAAGAGAAAAACCTCAACGTGCGTGCGGCGGCGTTGCATGTGCTGGGCGATTTACTGGGTTCGGTCGGTGCGATTGTCGCGGCGGTGATCATCATGCTGACCGGCTGGACGCCAATCGACCCGATTCTGTCGCTGCTGGTGTCATTGCTGGTGGTGCGCAGTGCCTGGTCGCTGCTGCGCGAGAGTCTGCATGAGCTGCTGGAAGGTGCGCCGGGTCATATCAACGCGGATAAATTGTCGCGCGAGCTGACGCGCAATATCGATGAAGTGCGTAACGTGCATCACGTTCATCTGTGGCAAGTGGGTGAGAAGCCGGTGCTGACGCTGCATGTACAGGTGATTCCGCCTTACGATCATGACGGCCTGCTTAAGCGCATCCACAAATATCTACATGAGCACTATCAGATTGCCCACGCCACGGTGCAGATGGAGTATCAACCGTGCAGCGGACCGGACTGCGAGTTGTGTTTAAATAATAGCGCTGCGCAGCACGATCACCACGATCATGCTGCGCTGGAAGGTCATGCTCATCATCATCACTGATGTGACAGCGCGCGCGAGCCATGTTCGCGTGCGCTTTGCATCCACAGACGCGAACCGTTGAGCGCAATCAGCGTCAGAATGACGTACTCCAGTGACATGGCATAAACGCCCTGACGCGCAAAGATCATCACGCTAATCACGTTGATCACCACCCACAGCAGCCAGTTCTCAACGTATTTCCGCGTCATCAGAATCATCGCCACAATCGACAGCACCATCATGCACGAATCCCAGAACGGGAAAGCGTCCGGCTGCAGCTGCGGCATCGCCACGTTGAGGCCAAGACTCTGCATGATGCCGACTGCGGTTTTGGTCAGGAAGGCAAACACCGGATCGATATACACCGTCATCAGCGCAATCGCCACCACGCACGCCGCGCCCCAACCCAAGGCTTTTGAGCGCGGCAGCCAGCGAATTCTCAGCTCAGTTTCGTTATTGGCGGTTTGCCGACTCCACGCGTACCAGCCGTAAACGTTGGCGACGAAGAAGAACAGCTGCAGCAATAAGCTGGCGTAGAGCTGAATCTGGAAGAAGATCACCGCAAACAGCGTGACGTTAATCAGCCCGAAAAAGTAGTTGATGATTTTTTCGAGGCTGGCGAGCCAGATACACAGCAAGCCCGCAATCGTGCCAACGGCTTCGATCCATGACAGATCGTAGCCGCCAACGCCAAGCGGAATGTGAACCAGAATATTTTGCGTGCTAAAGAAGTCCATATAAGATGCCTGTGTAACGGGAGCCCGTCATGCATTCCCTTTGATTTTAAGTTTGAGATCTGCAGCAAAGGATAGCATGCGATTAAGCGGGATCAACGCGGCCTCGCGCAGTGCAGCATCGACATGGATTTCATGCTCGCTGCCGCCACGTTCCAGTCCTTCGGCAATCGCTTTCAGGCCGTTCATCGCCATCCACGGACAGTGCGCACAGCTGCGGCAGGTTGCGCCCTCGCCTGCGGTTGGCGCTTCCAGCAACTCTTTGTTCGGCACCGCCTGCTGCATTTTGTAGAAGATGCCGCGATCGGTGGCGACGATCATCTGTGGATGCGGCAAGCTTTGCGCCGCCTGAATCAGCTGGCTGGTCGATCCCACCGCATCGGCCAGATCGACAATCGCCTGCGGTGATTCAGGATGCACCAGCACCGCCGCATCCGGATAGAGCGCCTTCATACGTTGCAAAGCCTGCGTTTTGAACTCGTCATGCACGATACAAGCGCCCTGCCAGCACAGCACATCTGCGCCGGATTTTTGCGTGACGTAGCGGCCAAGATGGCGATCCGGTGCCCAGATAATTTTCTCGCCGAGGCTGTCGAGATGTTCAATCAGCTCAACCGCGATGCTTGAGGTGACGACCCAATCCGCGCGCGCCTTCACCGCCGCCGAGGTGTTGGCATACACCACCACGGTGCGATCGGGATGCTGATCGCAGAAGCGGTTAAATTCCTCAATCGGGCACCCGAGATCGAGCGAGCATTCCGCCTGCAAGGTGGGCATCAGCACGGTTTTTTCCGGGCTAAGAATTTTTGCGGTTTCGCCCATAAAACGCACGCCCGCCACCAGCAAGGTTTTGGCGGAGTGGGTGCTGCCGAAACGCGCCATTTCCAGTGAGTCCGATACGCAGCCGCCGGTCTCTTCCGCCAGCGCCTGAATTTCGGGATCGGTGTAGTAATGCGCCACCATCACCGCATCACGTTCTTTCAGCAAGCGTTTGATTTTGTTTTTGTAGTGGGATTTCTCATCGTCACTGAGACGTACCGGTTTCGGCGGGAAAGGATAGATCGCGCTTTCAGGATCAAACATCAGACTCATGACACGGCTCTCGTTTTCTCAATTTAACAAAATTGCCTTTTACGGCAATGATGCGGCATCGAAACCGCCATCGTGTTTTATATGCTAAACACGATAACGGAATTGCGCGAGAGTGTCGTCTCTTTTTTGCGCGCTCTACAGCAACAATGTGCTCTTCTGTGGGCTTTCCAGCTCCAGCAGGAAGGCTTTGACGCTGAGCCCGCCCGCAAAACCAGTGAGTTTGCCGTTGCTGCCAATCACGCGATGGCACGGCGCCATAATCGATAGCGGGTTCTTACCGTTGGCTGCACCCACGGCGCGCACCGCTTTGGGATTGCCGATCTGCTCGGCGATTTGCAGGTAGCTGCGCGTTTCACCAAACGGAATAGTGAGCAACGCTTGCCACACTTTTTTCTGGAACTCGGTGCCGACAGTGTCGTACGGCATATCAAACTGCTGACGCTCACCGGCGAAATATTCGCGCAGCTGGCGCTCGGCCTCACACAGAATCGGATGCTGATCGTTACGGCTAATCGGCTTCAACGGCACGCGCTGCGCCCCTTCGTTTTCCCACAGAATCGCCGACAATCCTTTATCGGTGGCGACAAGCGTGAGCTCGCCAACGGGCGTTGCGATGATTTTGGCATGATACATGGTGCACCTCCGGCTTAATCTCTGCTGGCGATTATCGCATTTCCGCCGCAGGAAACTGGCTGTTTTCGGTCATCAGCATAAACTGGTTAGCTGTCCGAAAGCAGCGAGTTTTCCTGTTCAGCTTGCGCGACTATGCCGTTTATTTGCCGGAGACAATGATGTTTGATGCTGAAATTGCTTACCAGGCCCTAACGTCGCGCGATAGCCGCTTCGACGGGCTGTTTTTTGTTGGCGTGACATCCACCGGCATTTATTGCCGCCCCATTTGTCCGGTAAAAGCGCCGATGCAGAAGAACTGCCTGTTTTTTAACAGCGCAGAGGCCGCCGAGAAAGCGCACTTCCGCCCGTGTTTACGCTGCCGTCCGGAACTGGCACCCGGATCTGCGCCGGTGGATAGCCATCACCGCATTGCCGACCGTTTAATTCGCCGCATCGAAGAAGGCATGCTGGAAGAACAGGAAACGCTGGCAGACATCGCTAGCGAGTTTGACCTGAGTGAACGTCAATTACGTCGCGTGGTGCAGCAGGAGCTCGGCGTATCGCCTTTAGAGCTGCGTCAGACACGTCGTATGCTGCTCGCTAAGCAACTTCTGACGGAAACCTCACTGCCGGTAACAGAAATTGCTTACGCCAGCGGCTTTCGCAGTCTGAGGCGTTTTAACGATGTGTTCCAGTCGCGCTATCGCATGACGCCTTCCCGCCTGCGTAAACAGAATCAACCTGATGCCGTGAAGACCACGCAGGAGAGCGCCAAACTGCGCCTGAGTTATCGACCGCCTTACGATTGGGATGCGATGCTCGATTTCCTGCAGCAGCGCGTGATGAAGGACGTGGAATGGGTGAATGAGGGCATTTATCACCGCACCGTGGCGCTGGGCAACTGTCGCGGCTGGGTGCGCGTGAGCCATCTTGCGGAGAAACAGTCGCTGAAGGTGCAATTCACAACGTCGTTGACGCCGGTGCTGCCCGCTTTACTACGTCGTCTGCGCGATCTGTTTGACCTGGATGCTCAGCCACAGGGCAGAGCAGAGCATCTAAGCCACGATCCGCTTTTAGCCGAGAGCTTATCTCGCTTTCCCGGTTTACGCGTTCCTGGTGCGTTTGACGGCTTTGAGTTGGGTGTGCGCGCGATACTCGGCCAGCAGGTTACGGTTAAAGCGGCAACCACGTTAAGTAGCCAAATGGCACAGCGCTTTGGTGAGCCGCTGGTAACGCCGTGGCCAGAACTTTCGCGTTTGCCGCCGAATGCGGAGTCACTGGCGGCGGCGAGCATCGATGATATCGCCAGCCTGGGGATTGTCAGTGCGCGTTCACATGCCATTCAGGCACTGGCTCAGGCCTGTGCTTCTGGCGCATTGCGCTTCAACGGTGCGGTGAATCCTGATGTGGTTCAGCAGCAGTTACTGGCGCTGAAAGGGATTGGGCCGTGGACGGCAAGTTATATCGCGATGCGCGCACTGCGTTGGCCTGATGCGTTCCCCAAAGAGGATATTGCGATTCGTAATAACCTCGGCGGCGTGAGTGCCAAAGAGGCGGAGCAGTTATCGCAGGTTTGGCGACCTTGGCGCAGCTATGCGGTGCTGCATATCTGGAAAAGTCTGACACCGGTTAAGAAATCTAAATAGTGCGTTTCAGGCGGAAATAAGGGGCGGTTGCGTAAAGTCGCCGTGGATACATCCCTGTAGGCTCTGCCGGCGCATCCATGCGCCGGAAGCTTTACTCCACCGCCCCTTATCCCCGCCTTTATGCAAAAATGTGCACTAATTTTAGAAGCGACTTTTGAGCCTGAAAGCTCTGAAAGGCGGGAGCGGAAGGAGCGAAGCGTCCGAGCCATGGATGGCGAGGCCGATCCACAGGGATGTGTTGTGTCTTCGCGATCCGTCCCGCCTTTTAGAGCCCGGCACCGATCCCAAAGCAACATCGCTAGAATTTTTTCTAAAATGTAGAAAAGCAAAAAGGCGCCTTTAGGGCGCCTTTCTACATAACTGGTGGGTCGTGCAGGATTCGAACCTGCGACCAATTGATTAAAAGTCAACTGCTC